>NZ_JBHYYB010000091.1:0-10798 GCF_042752535.1 Kitasatospora sp. NPDC059327
GTCGAGGGCGACGACGCGGGTCTCCCCGTCCCCGTAGACCTTGTTGAGGCCGGTGGCGCGGGCGGCCGCCCGGCCGGTACGGACGGCGGTTGCGGACATCGTCACGGGGGAACTCCTGCGGGGACGGAACGGATGATCGGGTTCCGTTCCATCCTCCCAATCGGTCCGGGTCCGCTTTGTCGCCCGCGGGGACGGCGGCCCCCCGCCGTCCCGGCGGCCCGGCGGGGGGATCGGTCCTCCTCAGGTATGACACCGGCCCCGAGGCCCGCGCCGAGGGGCGGCGGCCGGTCGCTCGACCGCGACAGTTCGGCCGGTCGCTCGACCGCGACGCCCGGGCCGGGCTACTCGACCGCGACGCCCCAGCGTTGGGCGAGCCCGGCCAGCCCGCCGGCCACCGCCGCCCCGGCCGGGGTGAACTGCCATCCGCCGCCGGTGCGGTGGAACGAGCCGATCACCAGCGCGGTGTCCGGGACCCCGGCGGTGGTGGCCGTCCAGCGCTCCGGTCCGGCGGCGCCCGGGCCGAACGCGGTGGCCACGGCCAGCCCGTGCACATAGCCGAGCGGCAGCGCGGGCGGCTCCTCCTCCTCGGTGGAGACCGTGACCGCGACCTCGTCCACGTGCGCGGCCAGCCGGCCGAGGTGCAGGCTGAGTTCGGCCTCCCGGACGGGTTCGCCCGGCTTCGAGCGGGTGGGGTGCAGGCGGACCGCGCCGTCCGGGTCCTGCGGGTTGTTGAAGAAGACGAAGTGCTCGTCGCTGACCACCCGGCCGCCGGCGCAGAGGAAGGCGGAGACGTCGAGCTCCACCGCGTCGCCGCCGGCCGTGCGGCTCTGCCAGGAGAGCCGCACGCTGGTGGGGCGGTCCTCCGGCTCCGCGTCGCCGGCCCCGGCGGACGCCCCCCGGGGGGACCGGTCGGCGGACCGGTGGGCGTCGTCCGCGGAGCCGCCGCCCCCGGCGCGGGCCGCCGCGCCCGTACCCGCACCGCCCGCGCCCGCACCGTCGCCGAGCCGCCCGCGCAGGCCCTGTTCGGCGAGCAGCTCGACCAGCTCCGGCCCGCTCACCAGCGTCAGCGGCTTGTTGCGGATGTACTCGTAGGAGCCGGGCCCGAAGCCGGCCGTGGTCACCAGGATGCCCTTGATCGCGCCGTGGTGGCGCACCGTGGAATCGAGGTCCCGGACGGCGGTCGGCGAGACCGTCGAGCGGTAGCGCTTGGCCTGGATGACGATCCGTCCGCCGGTCACCGGGTCGAGGTCCTCGGCGACCACGTCCACCCCGGCGTCCCCGCTGCGCGCGGTGGTCATCACCCGGAAGCCGCGCAGCCGGAACAGTTCGGCGATCAGCTCCTCGAACTCGATCGGGTCCATCGCGAAGAGGTCCGGCTCGTCCTCGCCGCCCTGCCCGGCGAGGCTGCCGCCGACCGTCTCCGGCAGTCGGTCCGGCCGGACCTCGTCCAGCCGCTCGGGCCGGGCCGACAGGACGCCGCCGAGCCCCTGGAAGCACTCCACGGCCGCCACCCGGTCCAGCGCCAGCCCGGCGAACTCGGGCCGGTCCACGGTGACCGTCGACAGGAACCGCTCGGCCTCCCGGCCGGTCGCCGGGTCGATGCCGTGCACGAAGCCGTTCAGCACCACGGACGCCAGCAGCCCGTCCGCGTCCGCGCGGAAGAGCTCGGTCACCACCCGCAGCGCGCTCTGCGCCAGGACCTCCCGGTAGAGGGCCTTGCGCTCGGTGGCCGGTCGGGCCACCTCGGCCTCCCGGTCGTCCGACTTCACGTACCGCACCCGGGCGGCGGCCGGGACGACGTCCGCGCCGGGCAGTTCCCAGTTGACGACCAGTTGGCGGGTCGACGCCTCCCAGGCGGCCACCAGCCGGTGCGGGAAACCCTCCGGCCAGCCCGCCGAGGCGTACAGCACGGCGGTGAAGTACTCCTGCACCGCCGCCGGCTCACCGGAGCGCAGCCGGCGCAGCAACTCCTGCGTCCGGGTGGCCCGTTCCTCGTCCTGGCGGCGGTGCTGGGCGACCCAGTCCAGGTACTGCCCGTGGTACTCGGCCAGCCGGCGCTGCCGGTCCGCCTCGGCCGCCTGAGCCGCGTACCAGTCCTGTTCGAACCGGGCCCGGGCCTGCGCCAGGTACTGCTCGTACTGCTGCCGGACCCCGGGGTTGCGGGCCTGCACCGGGTCGGGCGGCGGCACCTGGTAGTGCGCCTGATCGGGCATCGGCACCGGCTCGCCGAGCCGGCCCGGCTCGAAGGGCGGGAGCGCACGGGGCGCCAGCAGGGCCTGCGGGCTGAACGCCGCCCGGCCCAGCCCGGCCGCCAGGAGCCCTCTCAATTCCTGCACCTTGCCGTCGAGTTCGGCCGTCTGCCGAAGCGCCTCCGCCTCCCGCGACTGCTGGTACGCCCGCAAAGCCTCGCGTTCGCCCCGGGCGGCCGCCCGCTGGGCCTCGCGCTCCTCGCGTTCGCGCCGGCGCTGCTCGGCCGCCTGGGCGCGCCACCGGGCTTCCTCCCGGCGCTGTTCCTGTCGCTGCGTCTCCGCCCAGACCGCCAGCACACCGTCGTTCCGCCGCCCCGCCACCGTCCACCCCTTCGCCTCGCGCCCGGCCGCGCCCGCGCGCCGCCTCCCGGCCGCGCCGCCGCCGCGCCCGCCACAATAGAACGTGGACGGGGGAACCGGCCAAGCGCCCATGACCTGCGACGGCGTCCGGGGCGGTCCGGTGTCACCCGGCCACCCGGATCACGACCTTCCCGACGGTCTCCCGGGCCAGGAAGTGCGGGTAGGCGTCCGGCGCCTCGTCGAAGCCGAACTCCCGCCCGATCGCCGGGCGCAGCCCGTGCTGCCCGACCGCGCGGAGCATCGCCTCCAGGTCGGCCCGGCTGCGCGGTCGCCCACCCGGAACCGGGTCACCCGCGCACCGACGGAGACCCCCTCGCCGGCGCCGTCGGAGAGGGGGACCACGCCGGGCCGGGCCGGGAGCGGGTAGCGGCCGGAGCGGATCAGGGCGTCGCGTCGGTTGAGCGCGGCGGCGCGCACGTTCACCAGGGCCTCGGTGGGTCCGGGCTCGGCCGGCTCGCCGTGGTGCGGGGTCAGGCCGTCGGGGCGGCCGGGACTGTCGAGACGGTAAGCGCGCATGGCGGTCCGCTTCCGCCGGGGTCGCGCCGGAGGTCCCCGGCTCCGGCCGATCCTGGCCGGATCCGGGCACCGCGCCAATTCCCGGCGGAGGGAATGCCGGGGGCTACCCGGCGGCGCGGACCTCCGCGTACCAGCGCCAGTCGGTGCGCCGGGGGCGGCCCGGGAGCTCGCCGCGGCCGGTGGCCCAGAGCAGGGTCGGCCAGGGGCCGGCGGCCGGGTCGAGCGGTACGTCGGGGAAGAGCCGGGCGAGCGTGCGGTGGCAGACGCCGGCCGGCGGCTCCCAGCGGAGACCGAGCCCCTGGGTGACGTCGTGCAGGTGGACCAGCGTCTCCACCAGGCTCATCGCCGTGAACCCGGCCGGGTCGGCGAGGCCCCACGGGTGGTGGGCGCGGGTGTCCGGCGCGGCCGTGCGGGCCATCGCGACCATCAGCGCGCCGCTCGCCTCCAGGACCTGGACCAGCCCGGCCGGGCCGCTGTCGCGCCGCGCGTAGACGAAGCTGTTCGGCGCGCCCGGGGACAGCCGGACCGAGCGGAACGGCACGTAGTGGTCCCGCGGCGGGCGCCGCGGGCCGAGCTGGGCCGCGTAGGCGACCAGGTCGTCGGCCAGGTGCTCGACGGTGGTCCAGCAGTCCCAGCCGAGCGCCCCGGCGGGCCGGGACCAGTCGGCGTCGGCGGGCGCGCCGTCCAGGGCCTCGGCGGCGAGCCGCAGGACGAGCGCGAGGTCGTCGGGGGTGACCGGGCCGGGGGTGCGGTCGGGAGCGGGGTTCGGCCCGTGGGCGCTGTCGATCATGGCCGGACCGTACCCCGTCCCGCGGCCGCCGCTCGATGCCCCCGGGGGTACGGCGGGCGGCCGCGCGCCGTCCCGCCGGGTGCCCGGTCAGGCGGTCAGGGCGTCGGTCAGCCCGACGAGGACGCCGCACACCTCGCGCGCGGCGGCCCGCATCTCCTCGCTCTCCCCGGGCCGTCGCACGAGGTCGGCCAGGATCAGCAGAGCGGCGCGCAGGGCGCCCACCGGTACCTCGACGGTACGCAGCGCGTCCAGGGCGTCGGAGGCCAGCTCGGCCGCGCTGCTGTCCCACGACTGCGTCAACTCCGCCGTCCGCGGGGTGCCTTCGGGCGGAGCGGAGACGATGTGCAGGACTCGGGGCGGGTTCGGATGGCTCATGCCCGGAGCAACGACGGGAGGCCCCGGCCGGATGCCACGCGTACGGGTGATCACCGCTTCGGGCGCGGACCGGCGGGGCGGGCCGGTGGCGCGCGGGGTGGTTCGGGCACGGCCCGTCGGCGCACTGTCGGAGGCAGCGGGTAGCCTCGCTGGTTCGGACGGGAGGTGGGCGTGAACGTACCGCGGCAGGCGGCCGGCGGCTGGGTCTGCACCGGGTTGCACTGGCACGACGGGCAGCCGGTGCTCACCGCGGTCCAGGGGCGGCGGGTGCACGAGCGGGTGGTGGAGCCGGGCACGGAGGTCGGGTGGCTGCTCGCCGGCCCGCGCCGCTGCACCGGCGCCTGGCTCGTGGGGGCGACCGAGCGCACGCCCTGCCCGCACCACGCCGTCATCGAGCCGGACGGCGGCGCGGTCCAGTGCGCCGCCTGCCAGAGCGTCGACCGCGGGCTGGCGCTCGCCCGGGACCAGATCCTCGACGACGGGCGCACCTACCGGCTCTACCTGGCCTGGTTCGGCGCGGGGCTGCTGAAGGTCGGCCTGACCGCCGAGCAGCGCGGTACCGCCCGGCTGCTCGAACAGGGTGCGCTCGCCTGGACGTTCGCCGCCCGCGGGGCGCTGCCCGCCGTCCGCCGGGCGGAGCTCACCGTGGCCGCCTCGGGGCTGGCCCGGGAGCGGTTCACCGGCCGGGTGAAGACGCCGCACTGGTGGCGCCCCGGCGACGCCGCCGAGCGCCGCGCGCTCCTCGCCGATGCCCGCTCGCGCGCCCATCGGCTGCTCGACGGGCACGGGGTGGAGCTGCTGCCCGACCACCCGGTGGTGGACCACGTCGGGATCTACGGGCTGGCCGAGGGCGCGCCCGCGGTCTACGGGCGGATCGACGCCCTGGCGCCCGGCGCGGTGGTCGCCGGGCGGCTGCGGCCGCCGATCGGGCGGTACCTGCTGCTCGACCAGCCGGAGGGCGCCGAACCGCTGCTGCTGGACACCCGCCGGCTCACCGGCTGGACGCTCGGCCCGGTGGCCGGCCGGCCGTCCTCGGGCCTGACCGTGAGCCCCCGGGCGCGTCCGGAGGAGCCGGACACCCAGGAGGCGCTGTTCTGATCGGCGGGCGGGTGGGCAGGCGGCCGGGCGGGCCGGGACGGCCCGGCTCAGGCCAGCTTGGTGCGCACCGCGCCCGGACCGGACCGCGCCCGGCGCGACAGCGGTGGCCGGGACGGCCGGACGTCCACCCGCGCGGGCCCGGTCTCGTCGGCGGCGCGGCGGGCCAGTGCGGCCCGGGCCCCGGCCAGCGCGACCCGCGCCAGCAGCGGGTCCTCACGCAGCCCCGCCGCCCGGTTCAGCGCCTGGCAGGGGGCGCACCAGAGCGCCGACGCGGGCCCGTCCGGGTACACCATGCTCTCCGGCGGCAGGTAGTGACCGCCGCATTCGACGCACTCGAAGACCAACCTCATCCGACGATCACCGTCCCGGATCCGTGGCACCGACCGCACGGCGACCAGAAGGTGTTGAGCTTCGGCACCATGCTCCCTTCCTCGTCCAGTTCGACCGTGGCCTCGGTCTTCTGCGTCCCCCCGGACCCGCCACACCCGGAGCAGGACTGAACCTCGGGCATATGACCCTCCTTGGCGCGGGGACCACCGTAGCGCGAATTCCCCGCGTACAGCACCGGTCCTGAGCAACCACCACCCGTGCGGGGCGCGCACGCCGGCCCCGTACGCCCCGCCGGCCCGGCAGGCCCCGACAGGTGTTCGGTCCGGTCTCCGGGCACGCGCGGGTGGTGGTCGCTCAGGACCGGAGGGGCCCACCGCGCGCGCCCGGGCGGCGGAGCGGTCAGCCGGCCGCGCCGCGGAGGAACTCCCGGTTCATCGCGGCGATGCTGGGCAGCGGGATGCCCTTGGGGCAGGCGGTGGCGCACTCGCCGGTGTTGGTGCAGCCGCCGAAGCCCTCGGCGTCCATCGTGGCGACCATGTCGCGCACCCGGGACCGGCGCTCGGGCGCGCCCTGCGGGAGCACGTTGAGGTGGACGACCTTGGCGGAGGTGAAGAGCATCGCCGAGCCGTTGGGGCAGGCGGCGACGCACGCACCGCAGCCGATGCACTCGGCGTGCTCGAAGGCGGTGTCGGCGACCTCCTTGGGCACCGGCGTCGCGTGGGCGTCGGGGGCGCTGCCGGTGGGGGCGGTGATGTAGCCGCCGGAGCCGATGATCCGGTCGAACGCGGAGCGGTCCACCACCAGGTCCTTGACGACGGGGAACGCGGCGGCGCGCCAGGGCTCGATGTCGATCGTGTCGCCGTCGGTGAAGTGCCGCATGTGCAGCTGGCAGGTGGTGGTCCGCTCGGGGCCGTGGGCCTGACCGTTGATGACCATGCCGCAGGCGCCGCAGATGCCCTCGCGACAGTCGTGGTCGAAGGCCACCGGCGTGTCGCCGCGGGTGATCAGCTCCTCGTTGAGGGTGTCGAGCATCTCCAGGAAGGACATGTCGGGGCTGATCCCACCGACCTGGTAGGTGGTCATCGAGCCGGGGGTGTCCGGGCCCGCCTGGCGCCAGATCCGAAGGGTGAGGTTCACGCGTAGCTCCGCTGGGTGGGGTGGACGTGCTCGAAGTCGAGGTGCTCGCGGTGCAGGACGGGGGCGGTGCCGGTCTCGGTGAACTCCCAGGCGGCGGCGTACGAGAAGGCGTCGTCGCGGCGGGCCGCCTCGCCGTCCTCGGTCTGGCTCTCGGTCCGGAAGTGGCCGCCGCAGGACTCGGCGCGGTGCAGCGCGTCCAGGCACATCAGCTCGGCCAGTTCGAAGTAGTCGACCAGCCGGTTGGCCTTCTCCAGTGACTGGTTGAGTTCCTCGCCGGTGCCGGGCACCCGGATCCGGCGCCAGAACTCCTCGCGCAGCCGCGGGATCCGGTCGAGGGCGCGGCGCAGACCGGCCTCGTCGCGGGCCATTCCGCACTCGTCCCACAGGAGTGCGCCGAGTTCGCGGTGGAAGGAGTCCGGTGTCCGGTCGCCGCCGACCGCGAGGATCAGGTTCAGCCGGTCCGCCACCTCGGCCTCCACCGAGGCGATCTCGGCGTGGTCGGCCGGGACGGCGGGCAGCGGGTTGCGGGCCAGGTAGTCGTTGATGGTCGGCGGGAGGACGAAGTAGCCGTCGGCGAGGCCCTGCATCAGGGCGCTGGCGCCGAGCCGGTTGGCGCCGTGGTCGGAGAAGTTCGCCTCGCCGATCGCGAACAGGCCCGGGACGGTGGTCTGCAGGTCGTAGTCGACCCAGAGCCCGCCCATCGTGTAGTGGATCGCCGGGTAGATCCGCATCGGCACCCGGTACGGGTCCTCGGCGGTGATCCGCTCGTACATCTCGAAGAGGTTGCCGTACTTGGCGGCCACCGCGTCGCGCCCCAGCCGCTGGATGGCGTCGGCGAAGTCCAGGTAGACGCCCTGGCCGCCGGGGCCCACGCCGCGCCCTTCGTCACAGACGTTCTTGGCCGCCCGGGAGGCGATGTCGCGGGGCACCAGGTTGCCGAAGGCGGGGTAGATCCGCTCCAGGTAGTAGTCCCGCTCGGCCTCGGGGATCTCGGCCGGCGGCCGGGTGTCGCCCTTGGCCTTCGGCACCCAGATCCGGCCGTCGTTGCGCAGCGACTCGCTCATCAGGGTCAGCTTGGACTGGTGCTCGCCGGAGCGCGGGATGCAGGTCGGGTGGATCTGGGTGAAGCAGGGGTTGGCGAACCAGGCACCGCGCCGGTGGGCCCGCCAGACCGCCGTGGCGTTGGAGTTCTTGGCGTTGGTGGAGAGGTAGAAGACGTTGCCGTAGCCACCGGTGGCGAGCACCACCGCGTCGGCGGTGTGGGTGCTGATCTCCCCGGTCACCAGGTCGCGCGCGACGATGCCGCGGGCCCGCCCGTCGATCACCAGGAGGTCGAGCATCTCGGTGCGCGCGTGCATCTCCACGGTGCCGGCGGCGATCTGGCGCGACAGCGCCTGGTAGGCGCCGAGCAGCAGCTGCTGGCCGGTCTGGCCGCGGGCGTAGAACGTGCGGGAGACCTGGACGCCGCCGAAGGACCGGGTGTCCAGCAGGCCGCCGTACTCACGGGCGAACGGGACGCCCTGGGCCACGCACTGGTCGATGATCTCCACCGACACCTGGGCCAGCCGGTGGACGTTGGACTCGCGGGCGCGGAAGTCGCCGCCCTTGACGGTGTCGTAGAAGAGCCGGCGCACCGAGTCGCCGTCGTTGCGGTAGTTCTTGGCGGCGTTGATCCCGCCCTGGGCGGCGATCGAGTGGGCCCGCCGGGGGGAGTCCTGGAAGCAGAACTGGACGACGTGGTAGCCCTGTTCGGCCAGCGTCGCGCCGGCCGCGCCACCGGCCAGGCCGGTGCCGACCACGATCACGGTGTGCTTGCGCCGGTTGGCCGGGTTGACCAGCTTGGCCTCGAACCGCCGTTGGTCCCACCGCTGTTCGATCGGCCCGGCGGGGGCGCTGGTGTCGGCGACCGGGTCGCCGACGCGGTACTCGCTGTAGGGGGTCAACTCACCACTCCGGTCATCACGGCCACGGGGACGGACAGGAAGCCGACGGTCAGCACGAGCGCCAGGCCGTTGGCGGTCAGCTTCAACGCGCGGTCCCGGCGGGCGTTGTTGGCGCCGAGGGTCTGCGCGGCGCTCCAGAACCCGTGCCGGATGTGCAGGCCGAGGGCCAGCATCGCGACGATGTAGACCACGCAGCTGTACCAGTT
This sequence comes from Kitasatospora sp. NPDC059327, assembly GCF_042752535.1. Lineage (NCBI taxonomy): Bacteria > Bacillati > Actinomycetota > Actinomycetes > Kitasatosporales > Streptomycetaceae > Kitasatospora > Kitasatospora sp. NPDC059327. Next base: position 9,005 of record NZ_JBHYYB010000091.1, read on the forward strand.
CGAGAAGGAGGCCACGATGTTCTGGTACGGGTGCCCGTGCTCGGCGGCCGGGTTCACGGTGAGCGTGGTGAGGTCCAGGATGTGCCAGACGATGAACAGGGCCAGGATCACCCCGCCCCAGCGCATCGTCCGGGTCGCGTAGCTCGCCCGTCGCCGCTGGTGCACGTACTTGCTGGGGCGTGCCGCGAGGTCGCGCCGGCTGAGCTGGTACGCGGCCACGCCGTGCAGCCCGACGGCCGCCAGCAGCCCGACCCGGGCGATCCACAGGAACCACTCGTAGTGCAGGACCGGCTGCCCGAGGGTGCGCAGCCAGTGCGCGTACCCGTTGAGGTCGTCCGGGCCGAAGAAGACCTTGAGGTTGCCCAGCATGTGCGCGACCAGGTACAGCAGCATGACCAGTCCGCTGACGGCCATGACCGCCTTCTTGCCGACGGTCGACCGCCACAGGGTCACCAGGGTGGACGGATGCCGGGCCGTCCGAGTCGCGGTTGTCATGGCGACCACGGTAAGGACGGGTCCCACGGTACGTCCAAGACATGCCGCGGCTCACCACGATAGCCACTGGCTATGGTGCGCGCTGGGGTGCCCGCCGGGGTGTGCGCCTATCCTGGCCGGGTGCAGCTGCAGCAACTCCGCTACTTCCTCGCCGTCGCCGAGACCCGCCACTTCACCCGCGCGGCCGAGGCGGCGCATGTGGCGCAGCCCTCCCTCTCCCAGCAGATCCGCTCCCTGGAGCGGGAGTTGGGAGCTGAGCTGTTCCACCGCACCCGGGGCAACATCGCCCTCACCGACGCCGGGGACGCCCTGCTGCCGCTGGCCCGACGCATCCTCGCGGACACCGAGAGCGCCCGGCTGGCCGTCCAGGAGACGGTGCAGCTGCGCCGGGGCCGGGTCCGGCTGGGGGCGCCGCCGAGCCTGTGCACCAGCCTGGTCCCGGACGTCCTGCGGGTCTTCCGGGACCGCTACCCGGGGGTGGCGCTGGTGGTCCGCGAGGGCGGCTCGCGCGACCTGGTCCGGACCCTGGCGGCGGGGGAGCTGGACGTCGCGCTGATCATCACCCCGCCGAGCGGGGAGGCGGCGCCCGCCCTGGCCGTCACCGAGCTGCTGCACGAGGACCTGGTGCTGGTGGCCCGGGCCGCCACCGCCGGACGGCGCCGGCGGGCCCGGGTGGCGGAGCTGCGCGGCCGGCCGCTGGTGATGTTCCGGGAGGGCTACGACGTGCGGGAGGCGACCCTGGCGGCCTGCCGGGAGGCCGGCTTCGAGCCGGAGTTCGCGGTGGAGGGCGGGGAGATGGACGCGGTGCTGGGCTTCGTCCGGGCCGGGCTCGGGCCGGCCGTGGTGCCGGGCATGGTGGCGGCCCGCTCGGGGCTGGCCGTCACCCCGTTCGCCGGGCCGGGGCTGGGGCGGACGATCGCCGTCGCGCACGGCCACGAGGTGCCGCTCACCCGGGCCGCGGCCGCGCTGCGCGAGACCCTGCTGCGGCACCTGCGCGACGCGGCCCGGGCGGGCGAGCTGCCGCCGGGCACCCGCCTGCTGCTGGAGCCGTAGCCGGTCGCGGACCGGGACGGCGGGCCGGTGACCTGTGCCCAGGCGTGCGCCTCGCGGTTCGACGGCCCGCCGGCCGCCCGGGTGCGCCGCGCGCGAGCGGGAAGCGGACCGGTACGGTGGCCCGGTGCGGCGGGCCCGCCCCCCCCGCGGCGGGCCGGGCCCCCCCCCCCCCGGGCCAACCCCCCCCCCGCGCCCGCCGCCGCCCCGCCGCCCGCCCACGACCGGGTCTCGGACTCCCTCCAGCCC
>NZ_JBHYYB010000091.1:10808-12788 GCF_042752535.1 Kitasatospora sp. NPDC059327
ACGTCGGGGGCCCGCCGGCTGGGGGCGAGGCCCCGGGCGGGGGGCGTGTGGTGCGCGCGCCGCCCCCCCGGGGGGGGGCCGCCCCCCCCCCCCCGACGGTCAGACCGCCGCGTCCGCGCGAACCCGGCGGCCGGCCGTCACCACGCCCAGCTGAAGCAGGCTCAGGCCGAACATCAGGACGCCCAGGGGGACGTGCACGCTCGGCACGTGCGCGACGCCGAGGATCACCTGCGCCGAGGCGAGGACCAGGAACCCGGTCGCGTACAGGATCGGCCGGGCTGAGCCGCCGCCCGGTCGCCACAGCAGGACCGCGGCGAGGACGTACAGCATCGTCGCGGCGTACATCCCGCGGGCGCCGGCGCTGTGCAGCACCTCGCCGTGCCGCGAGGACAGCAGCAGTCCGGCGGTGACGGCCTGGAAGAGGATGGCCGTGGTCTGCAGGGCGATCGCGACGCGCAGGAACGTCGCGAACCCGGGGCCGCGCTGCTGTGTCGTCGTCCGTATGGGCATGGTGAACCCTTCCTCTGCTGCTCGACTCCGTGTCCCGGCCGTGCCCCTGGGCGGGGCAGGGCCGCTGTCGACATGTCAGACGACGCGGCCGCCGGAAATGTGACGGTCCCGGCCGGGATCCGCGGACACGCGCACGGGCCCCGGGGCGGGTGCCCCGGGGCCCGTGCGGCGGTCGTGCGGGTCAGGCCGGCAGCACGGCCTCGATCGCCGCGATCACCTCGGCCGACTCCGGCTCGGTGCGGGGCCGGATCCGGGCGGCCACGGTGCCGTCCGGGGAGACCAGGAACTTCTCGAAGTTCCAGGCCACGTCGCCGGCCTGGCCCTCGGCGTCGGCCGTCCGGGTCAGCACCGCGTACAGCGGGTGCTGGTCGTCGCCGTTGACGTCCGTCTTCTCGAACAGCGGGAAGGAGACGCCGTAGGTGGTGGAGCAGAAGGTCTGGATCTCCTCGGCGCTGCCCGGCTCCTGCCCGGCGAACTGGTTCGACGGGAAGCCCAGCACGGTGAAGCCGCGCGCGGCGTAGCGCTCCTGGAGCCGCTCCAGGCCGGCGTACTGGGGCGTCAGGCCGCACTTGGAGGCGACGTTGACGATCAGCAGCGCCTTGCCCTTGTAGTCGCCGAGCGAGGCGGTCTCGCCGGACAGGGTGCGCAGCGGGATGTCGTACAGGCTCACGGAAGTCCCCTTCGGATGGTCGGGTGTCGGGACAGGACTCGTCACGGAACGGTAGTCGCCCCGCCGGGGTCAACCACGACCGGGCTCCGGGTGTTCCGTCCCCGTTCGGGTGGACCGGGCGTCGAAGCGGGCGGCGACGGCGGCGAAGTCGGCGCTGAGCCAGCGCTCGGGGCGCATCCGGATGGCGATGTCGGCGGTCAGCTGTTCGGTGGTGGCGGCGAGGTAGGCGCGGGCGGTGGCGGGCGGCATGTAGCGGTGGGCCATCGCGGCGCGCTCCTCGGGATCGACCCGGTCCTCGATCGCCACCACCGGGCCCTCCACGCTCACGTACCGGCAGGGCGGCTCCTCCTGCTGGGCGCAGAGCGCGAACCGGCCGGTGGCGCGGATCCGGCGGGCCTTGGCCGAGTCACGGCCGGTGAGGATGGTGAGGGTGTCGCCGGGTCGGTAGGAGTACCAGATCGGGACGGCCAGCAGGCTCCCGGTCGCCCGGGCGCCGTCGTCGCCGACGGCCAGGACGCCGACGTGGGGGCCGGCCAGAAAGGCCTCGCGGTCGGGGATGCTCATGGTGAAGGGCACGGAGCGGCCTCCCGGGGTACGGGGCCCGCGGGCTGCGGTCGCGCGCGGGCGGTTCACCGGTACGTACCCGGACGGCCGTCCTGCCGAACGCGCCCGATCCGGACGGACGGACGTCGAACGCCCGCCGGGTGCCCGCGGGCGCCGGCCGGCGGGGCCCCGGCCGGCGACCCTCCGGGCCCCCGACGGGCGCCGCGCCGGCGGGGCGAAGAGCCGCACCGGCGGGG
>NZ_JBHYYB010000091.1:12798-31621 GCF_042752535.1 Kitasatospora sp. NPDC059327
GGGGGGGGGGTTTTCCCGTTTTGGACCCGGGCCGCCGGCCCGCCCCACCCCCCCCTTGCGGCCGGTCCGTAGGTCCCCCCCCCGGGGGGGCCCGGGGGGCGCGGGGGGGCGGGCACCCGGCGGGCTCCGGTCCGGCACCCCTAGGGGCGCCGGACCGGCGGGGCTCAGAGCGCCAGCGGCTTGATCGCCGTGGGGGCGTGCTCGGGCAGCGTGGCGAGCTCCTCGAACTCGGTCACGTCGCTCATGTCGACGGTCTTGCTCATCGAGATGTTGGTGATGCGCTCCAGGATGGCCTCGACCACGACCGGGACGCTGTACTCGGCGGCGAGCTTCTTGGCCTCCTCGAAGGCGGCGCCCAGCTCGTTCGGGTCGGTGACCCGGATCGCCTTGACGCCCAGGCCCTCGGCGACCTTGACGTGGTCGACGCCGTAGGCACCCAGCTCCGGGGCGTTGATGTTCTCGAACTCCAGGTTGACCTCGAAGTTGATGCCGAGGTTGACCTGGGCCTGGCGGATCAGGCCGAGGTAGGCGTTGTTCACGAGGACGTGGATGTAGGGGACCTTGTGCTGGGCGGCGACCGCCAGCTCCTCGATCATGAACTGGAAGTCGTAGTCGCCCGAGAGCGCCACGATCGGGGTCGCGGGGTCGGCGGTGGCGGCGCCGATCGCGGCCGGGATGGTCCAGCCGAGCGGGCCGGCCTGGCCGCAGTTGATCCAGTGGCGCGGCTTGTAGACGTGCAGCATCTGCGCGCCGGCGATCTGGGAGAGGCCGATGGTGGTGACGTAGCGGGTCTCCGGGCCGAAGGCCTTGTTCATCTCCTCGTAGACGCGCTGCGGCTTCATCGGGATGTTGTCGAAGTGGGTGCGGCGCTGCAGGGTGGCCTTGCGCTCCTGGGCGGACTCGGCCCAGGCGGTGAAGTCGGGCAGGCGGCCCTCGGCCTTGAGCTCCTTGGCGATCTGGACGAAGAGCTCCAGCGCGGCCTTGGCGTCGGAGGCGATGCCGTAGTCCGGGGCGAAGATCTTGCCGATCTGGGTGGGCTCGATGTCGACGTGGACGAACTTGCGGCCCTTGGTGTACGCCTCCAGGTTGTACCCGGTGTGGCGGTTGGCCCAGCGGTTGCCGATGCCGAGGACGAAGTCCGACTCCAGGAAGGTCGCGTTCCCGTAGCGGTGCGAGGTCTGGACACCGACCATGCCGGCGCTCAGCGCGTGGTCGTCGGGGATGGTGCCCCAGCCCATCAGGGTGGAGATGACCGGGACGCCGGTGAGCTCGGCGAACTCGACCAGCAGGTCGGAGGCGTCGGCGTTGATGATGCCGCCGCCGGAGACGATCAGCGGACGCTCGGACTCCAGCAGGAACTGGAGCGCCTTCTCGGCCTGGGCGCGGCTGGCCTGCGGCTTGTAGACCGGGAGCGGCTGGTAGGTCTCGGGGTCGAACTCGATCTCGGTCAGCTGGACGTCGATCGGCAGGTCGATGAGCACCGGGCCCGGGCGGCCGGAGCGCATCAGGTGGAAGGCCTCCTGGAAGACGCCCGGGACCTGCGCGGCCTCCAGCACGGTGGTGGCCTTCTTGGTGACCGGCTTGGCGATCGAGGAGATGTCGACCGCCTGGAAGTCTTCCTTGTGCAGCTTGGAGACCGGGGCCTGGCCGGTGATGCACAGGATCGGGATCGAGTCGGCGATCGCCGAGTAGAGGCCGGTGATCATGTCGGTGCCGGCCGGGCCGGAGGTGCCGATGCAGACACCGATGTTGCCGGCCTTGGCGCGGGTGTAGCCCTCCGCCATGTGGGAGGCGCCCTCGACGTGGCGGGCCAGCGTGTGCTGGATGCCGCCGCCCTCCTTGAGGGCCCGGTAGAAGGGGTTGATCGCCGCGCCCGGCACGCCGAACGCGACCTCAACGCCTTCGAGCTTGAGGATCTCCACGGCCGCGCGGGCGGCTGTCATACGAGGCATCGGGTTTCTCCTGCGTCGGCCCGCAGTGGGTCGGAGGGCTCATCTCCAGAATTCCACCATACGGAAGAACGGTTTCTGTATGCGGAAACAAAGTACGGCGGGGCCCGTCGGGGCGTCAAGGGGGGTTTCAACAGAATGTAGAAGTCGACCGTGCGGCGGGGGTGGGGGAAACCGCAGGTGGCGGGCCTCGGGTGGGGTGTCGGGCGAGCGCCGGTCGGCTGTCGGGCCAGGCTGTCACGGCGGGCGCGGCCGGATCCATCACCCGTTCCTCCAGTTCGCCGGTGCCGGACGGGCCCCGTCGTCGTCCCTTCCTGCAAAGCGCGGCCTTCCCGCACCGGCTTCGTTCGCATACCCGTCCGGACTCCGAACGCGCGTACCCGGCCGATGCCCCGATCCGGCCCGGAACTTGGTTCCGGTGTGCGGTTCGGGTGAAGGGACGGTGGACAAGGTCGGCTCCGTCCGCTGCGCTGGGTACCGTCGGTGGCACGCCGGACCCGTCATGGTTGCTATGTTCAACTCGGGTGCTGGCAGGGGGATTTGGGGTCGACCGGGGAGCGGGGGAGCTCCGGCCGTCGAGTCCCGTCCAGGACCGGCCCGCCCGGTCCGCGCACAGCCGATCGAGGGACAGGCCCCCTGACCGCACCACTCGCCCCGCCCCGACACCCACCGCCGACGCCCGGGCCTCCCGGGCGGCCGCCGTACCGACGCCGACCGCGCCGTGCGAGCCGCGGACGTCGCCGGGTGCCCCGCCGAGGTACCGCCCGGCCCGCCGGTGCACCGCGTCGCCCGCCGCGCCCGGGGAACCCGTCTGCCCGCCGCCCGTCCGCCCGCCCGCCGCTCGCTTGCCGTCGCTCGCCTGCAGCCGCGCGCCCGACCGCCGCCTCTCCGCCGTCCGTCCCGGCCGAGCCGTGTCCCGGCCTGCCGGACACCCCAGCAGCGCGTCCGCCCCGTCGGCGGGCGCGCGGAAGGAACGCACCCATGCGCCGACCCGCCTGCCGTCCCTCCCTCCTCCTCGCCCACTCCCCGGTGGTGGCCCGATGAGCGCCCTGCCCCGCCGGCGCAAGAGCCCGCCGGGCCGCCCCCGCAAGAGCGCCCCGCCGGGCCGGGCCCGCCCGCGCCGCGCGGTGCGCCACCGCGATCCGGTCCGCGCCCTGCGGGCCGTCCCCTGGCGCTTCGACCTGCCGTCCTCGCTGGTGGTCTTCCTGGTCGCCGTACCGCTCTGTGTCGGCGTGGCCGTCGCCTCGGGCGTCCCGGCCGAGCTCGGACTGGTCACCGGGATCGTCGGCGGCCTCGTGGTCGGCGCCCTGCCCGGCAGCAGCCTCCAGGTCAGCGGCCCGGCCGCCGGGCTGACCGTCCTGGTCTACGAGGCCGTCCAGGAGTACGGCGTCGGCGCGCTGGGCGTGCTGGTGCTCGCCACCGGTCTGCTCCAGCTGGCCATGGGCGCGCTCAAACTGGGCCGCTGGTTCCGCGCGATGTCCGCCTCCGTGGTGCACGGCATGCTGGCCGGCATCGGCCTGACCCTGCTCTTCGGCCAGCTCTACGCGCTCGCCGACCGCAAGGCGCCCGCGACCGGGCCCGAGAAGATCGCCGGTCTGCCCGCGCTGCTGCGCGACGTCGTCACCGGCGCGGCCGCACCCGGCACGGTGGCCCTCGGCACCGCGACCCTGCTGGTGCTGGTCTTCTGGAAGTACCTGCCGGCCCGGGTGGGCCGCGCGGTGCCCGCGCCGCTGGCCGCGGTGGGCCTCGCGGCGGCGGTCACCGCCGCCGCCGACCTGCCGGTCGCCCGGATCCGGGTCTCCGGTCTGCTGGACGTGGTGCGGCTGCCGGAGCGGGACGCGCTCGGCGCGCTGGCCGGCCCGGCCGGACTCGGCACCATCCTCGCCTTCACCCTGATCGCCTCCGCCGAGACGCTGTTCAGCGCCGCCGCCGTGGACCGGATGCACCACGGCCCGCGTACCGACTACGACCGCGAACTCACCGCCCAGGGCGTCGGCAACACGCTCTGCGGGCTGCTGGGGGCGCTCCCGATGACGGCGGTGATCGTCCGCAGCGCGGCCAACGTCCAGGCCGGCGCCCGCAGCAAGGCCTCGCGCGTCCTGCACGGATTCTGGCTGCTGCTGTTCACCGCCCTGCTGCCCGGGGTGCTCGGCCTGGTCCCGCTCACGGCGCTGGCCGCCGTGCTGGTGCACGCGGGCGCCAAGCTCGTGCCGGTCCGGCGGATCGTCGGGCTCTGCCGCGGCCACCGGGGCGAGGCGGCGGTGCTCGCGGTGACGGCGGTGGCGATCATCACCACCGACCTGTTCGAGGGGGTGCTGATCGGCATCGGCCTGGCGGTGGCCAAATCGGCCTGGCAGACCTCGCACCTGCAGATCGCGGTGGAGGAGCTGCCGGTCCCGGGCGCTCCGGACGTTCCGGTCCTTCCGGAGCCCGCCGCTCCCGGGGGTGGCGGTGCGGGCGCCCCGGCGCTCGGCGGGGCGCCGTTGCGGGTCCGTCTGAGCGGCAACGCGACCTTCCTGCGGTTGCCCCGACTGCTGGACGCCCTGGAGCGGCTGCCGGCGGACCGACCGGTCGAGCTGGACTGGTCGGGGCTGCGCCACCTGGACCACGCCTGCACGGTGGCGCTCAGCACCTGGGCCGACCAGCACCGCGCCCGCAGCTCCGCGCCGCTGGCGGTCGAACCGCCCCTGCCGACGGTGGCCTGACGGCCTATCTGATCTGACGGCCCGTCCGATCGGATGGCCCGTCCGGTCCGGCGGCCCGACCGGGGCGGCCGGTCGGCCCGCCCCGGTCGGGCGGCTAGCCTGGTCGCGGCGCCGGGGTGCTCGGCGGACCGGGCGCCGTGACAGCACCGGGTGAGAGGAGCAGAGCCGTGATCGCAGCGTTTTCGGTCACCCCGTTGGGGACCGGCGAGGAGGTGGGGGAGGCGGTCGCCGCCGCCGTCCGGGTGGTCCGCGCGAGTGGGCTCCCGAACCGCACCGACGCGATGTTCACCAGCGTCGAGGGGGAGTGGGACGAGGTGATGCCGGTGATCCGGGCGGCGATCGAGGCCGTGAAGGCCTACAGCGGGCGGGTGAGCACCGTGATCAAGATCGACGACCGGGCCGGGGTCACGGACGGCCTCACCGCGAAGGTGGCCTCGGTGGAGCGCCACCTCGCCGAGGGCTGAGCGGCCCCGCGCGCCGGCCCCGGGGGGCCCGCGAGCGGGGGCCGGGGGCCCGGCGGGGGCAGCGGGGCGGGGGGGGGGGGGGGGTGGGCGCGGTCCGGTCGGAGGCGTAGGCCCGGCCGGCGGTCCACCGGGGGAGCAGTCGGTCCACCGCGAACGGGCCGGAGCCGAGCGCCGCGATCGCGAGGAACGCCCAGCAGAACAGCACCGAGGCCTCGCCGCCGTTCTGCAGCGGCAGCAGGGCGTGTTCCTGGTGCACGGTGAAGTACGCGTAGGCCATCGAGCCGGAGCAGAGCAGCGCGGCGGTCCGGGTGCCGAGGCCGACCAGCACCAGTACACCGCCGACGAGTTGGATCAGCGCGGCCCACCAGCCGGGCCACTGGCCGACCGGGACGGAGCCGCCGCCCTTGGCGCCGCCGAGGATGCCGAAGAGCGAGGCGGCGCCGTGGCAGGCGAAGAGCAGGCCGATGACGACGCGAAAGACCGTCAGGACGAGGGGGCGGGCAGCGTCGACCGCTTGTTGGGGAGTAGCGGGCATGGGGACGTCTCCTCTGGGGGAGGGGGCGGGGGGACGGGCGGCGGTAAGGGTACCCTTATCTGAAGTCGGCTGACAATGCTCTGCCAAATCGACTGTGCTCGAATTTGTTCACCGTCCGTTGTTCGTGGCTCAACGGCCCGTTGCCCTAGCGACGTTCGGGTCGATGTGCCCGCTATCCGGTGCCCTCTGTGGCGTCCGACTCGACTTTCTTGACCGATCGTTCTCGATATGACTAAGGTTCAGGCATGGCACGGACCAAGGAATTCGATCCCGACGCGGCACTGCAGGCGGCCCTGGAGCTGTTCTGGCGGCGCGGCTACGAGGCCACTTCGATGGCGGAGCTGGTCGAGGGGCTCGGGATCGCCCGTGCCAGCATCTACGCCACCTTCGGCAGCAAGCGCGAGCTCTATCTGCGGGCGCTGGAGCGCTACGGCGACCAGCACAATCCGGTCCTGCTGGCCGAGCTGTCGCAGCCCGGCCCGGTACTGCCGGCCGTGCGCGGGCTGGTCCGCCGCTTCGCGACGGAGGCCGGCGAGGACGGCGCGACCGGGCTCCGGCGCGGCTGCTTCGTCACCAACACCGCCGTCGAGCTCGCCCCGCACGACCCGGACGCGGCCCGGCGGGTGGCGGACAGCCTCGGTCACCTGGAGACGGTGCTGACGGCGGCGTTGGTCCGGGCCGAGGCGCAGGGGGAGCTGCCCGAGGGGCGCGATCCCCGGGCGCTGGCGCGGATGCTGCTGGTGCTGATGCAGGGCATGCGCGTGATCGGCAAGGCGGGGGACGGCGCGGCCCGGCTGCGCGACGCCGCCGAGCAGGCTCTCGCCCTGCTGGACTGAGGGCCGCCGGGGCGACGGTCGGTGACGGTGCCGGCGGGTGGTCGCTCGGAGGTCGGCGCCTACCGCTGTCCGCATTCTGGACCGAACGGTCATTATCATAAGGGGGGTTCGATGATACGGGGGATGGCGACGTCCACTGGGGCGTCCACCGGGGCGTCCTCGCGGGTGCCCGCCGGGTTACCCACTGGGTTACCCACCGGCGTGCCGGTCCGGGGGTCCGCGCGGGCACCTTCGCCGGCCTCCTCGCCGGCGCCACCGCGGTCGGGGTTCGCCCTGCTGGGCGCCGTGCAGGCGACGCTGATCTTCACCATCATGATCCTCTCCGTCCCGCTGCCCCTGGTGGCCCGGGAGTTGGGGCTGGGCCCGGCCGGCATCCTGTTGCTCAGCGCCGCCTACGGTCTCTCCTTCAGTTCCCTGCTCCTGCTCGGCGGCAGGCTCGCCGACCGCCACGGCGGCCGCCGGATGCTGCGGGTGGGCCTCGTCCTGCTGGCCGCCGCCTCGGTCGCCTGCGCCCTCGCCCCCACCTTCGCCATCCTGCTCGCGACGCGGTTCGCCCAGGGCGTGGGCGCCGCCCTCGCCGCCCCGGCGGCGGTCGCGGTCGTCCGGGCGCTCTTTCCCCGGTCCGCCGACTACGGCCGGGCGATGGCCACTTGGGGCGGACTGTCCGTGCTCGGCGCCACCGGCGGCAGCCTGCTCTCCGGGGCGGTCGCCGCCTGGGTGTCCTGGCGCTGGCTGTTCGCGGTGCCGGTCCTGGTGTCCCTGGCCGGACTCGCGCTCTCCGGCCGCCGGCTGCCCGCGGCCGAGCCGGCCGACACCGCGCCACCGTCGCTCGACCTGCGCGGCGCCGTACTCGCCACCGTCGGTGTCTGCGCGGTCGGTTACGGTCTGGTCGCCTCCGGAGAACTGTCCTGGAGCGCGCCTCCGGTGTACCTGCCGCTGGCTCTCGGTACCGCCCTGCTGGCGGCCTTCGCGGTCGCCGAGCGGCGCACCGCCGATCCGCTGCTGCCGCCCGGCTTCCTCGCCGACCGCCGCCGGCTCACCGCACTGGCCGCCGTCATGGCGACCGCCGCCGGCACCGCGCTGACCTTCCTGGTCCTCCCGCTCTACCTCCAACAGCTGCGTGGCTGGGGCGTGCTGGCCACCTCGGCGGCGTTCCTGCCGTACGCGGTGGTGCTGATCGCCGCCGGTCGGCTGGCCGGCCCGCTGACCGCCCGCCACGGCCCCGCCGCCGTCACCGCCGGCGGCCTGGCCGTGGCCGCCGGGGGTCTGGCGCTGCTGGCCGGCGTCGGCCCTGCCACCCCGTACGTCACCGGCCTGCTGCCCGGCCTGCTCCTGCTGCCCGCCGGGGCCGGTCCGGCCTTCGCCGGCGCGGCCGTCCTCGCCACCGGCGGCGTCCGGCCCGAGCGGACCGGCCTCGCGGCGGGCGTCCTGAACACCGCGATGGAGCTGGGCCCGACCGCCGGACTGGCCGCCCTGATGTCGCTCGCCGCCACCCGCCCGACCGCCGTGGGCGGCTACGCCGCCGCCTTCGCGGCCGCCGCCGCGGGCCTCGCGCTGACCGCTGTGGCGGTCGCCTTCCTGGCCCGACCCCGAACCGCACGACCCCCGTTCACCCACACCGAGGAGTACTCCGCATGAGCACGCGTTTCGCCGACAAGTCCGTCCTGGTCACCGGTGGCGGCACCGGCATCGGCCGCGCCATCGCCCTCGCGTTCGCCCGGGAGGGGGCCCGCGTCGCGGTCGCCGGCCGCACCGGGAGCTCGCTGGCCGAGACGGTCCGGCTGATCGAGGAGGAGGGCGGTAAGGCCGTCGCCCTGGTGGGGGACGTCGCGAACAGCGCCGACGCCGCCCGGCTGGTCCGGGAGACGGTCGCCCACCTCGGGGCCCTGGACGTGGCCGTCAACAACGCCGGCATCCTGGGCGCGGTGGCACCCGTCGCGGACCTCGGGGAGGAGGACTGGCAGCGGGTCGTCGACACCAACCTGACGGGCACCTGGCTCGCCATGAAGTACGAGATCGCCCACATGCGCACCCAGGGCGGCGGCGCCATCGTCAACATCGCCTCCAACCTCGGTGTCCACATGCGCCTCGCGGGCCTCGGCGCCTACGCCGTCACCAAGGCCGCCGTCAGCGCCCTCACCCGCAGCGCGGCCCGCGACCACATCGGCGAGGGCGTGCGGATCAACTCCGTCAGCCCCGGGCCGGTGGACACCCCGATGTCCAGCCGCCCCGGCGAGAACGCCGCCGACAAGGCCGACCGGATGAGGGGCGACGTCCCGGTCGGCCGGGCCGGCGCCGTCGAGGAGATCGCCGCCGCCGTCCTCCACCTGGCCTCTCCCGAGTCCGCCTACACCGTCGGCGCCGACCTCGTCCTCGACGGCGGCATCACCGCCTGAGGACCACCCTGCCCGTGAGCGGCCGCCCGACTCCCGTCGGTCGGCCGCTCACGGGTGTCCGGGTGTCCGTCGCCGGTGACGCGGTTCGGAGCGGACGCGGGGTCAGGACCTGCCCAGCAGATAGGCGGCGAGCGCCGCACCGGCGCCGAGGCCCCAGAGGAAGGCCTGGACCGTGGCCTTGCGATTGACGACGAGCTGCGGCGGGGGAGGGGTCACGGTGCGCTCGATGCGGTCGGCGGCGAGGGTGAGCGTGCCGGCGATCCGCTCCAGACGACTGCCGTCCTGCAGCCGTTCGAAGGCCGTCGTGGTGTCGGTCAGGAGCCGCGCGGTGCTGTCGAGGCGGGTGGCGACCTCCTGAAGACCGGTCAGGTCGACACCGTCGAGGGCCCGTGCGCTGGCGTCGAGGCGGGCGGCTGCCTCCCGTAGGCCGGCCAGGTCGACACCGTCGAGGGTCCGCGCGGCGTCCGCGAGGGTGTCCGCGACCTTCCGGTTGATGTTCTCGCCGGCCGTCCGGAGTGAGTACGCGACGTCCTCGTTGATGTTCTCGCCGGCCGTCCGGAGCGAGTACGCGACGTCCTCGTTGATGTGCCGGGCCACACCGGCCAGCGTGGCCACCGTCTCCGGCGAGATCAGGCCGTCGCGAAGCGCCGTCCCGAGCAGGCGGGCCAGCGGGGGCGCCTGCCTGGACAGCTCGGCGAGCAGCCGCTTGGTCTCCGGATCGACCGCCTGGTGGTGGATCGGGCCGTAGTTGTCGTGGCCGACGAAGACGCCGGAGCCGTGGTTGTGCTGCTCCACGGGGTCCTTCCCGGTGGAGTGCGTCACCTCCGTCACCTCCGTCACCTCCGTCACCGCGGGCCGGTGACGGTGATCCCACCGTGGTTGTCGCCCCCGACGAAGACGCCGGAGCCGTGGTTGTGCTGCGCGCCGATGACGCGGGAGGGGGAGCCCGCGGCCAGCGCCTCGACGTCGCCGCGGGCCTCGGGGTGGGCGTCGAGCTGGGTGAGGAAGCGGTCGGTCCAGCGTGCGGCGACCGCGGTCTCGGACTCCCGGCGCTCGGCGAGGGCGGCGCGGTCGTGCTCCAGGGCCGTCAGCGCCTCGGTCCGCTGCTGCGCCGTCCCTCGCCGGAAGACGGCGGCCACGCGGGTGCGCAGGGCGTCCGCCCGGCCGGTCAGCAGGTGGGCGATGACGTTGCCGGCGGCTCCGGTGGCAACGGCCGTGGCTACTTCGTCGATCATGAGCGGGAACTCCCGGGGCAGGCATCGCGGGCAGGGGCGCGCATCGGCGGTACGACGATGCTGCCGGATCGCTCCCGGCGATGTGGTGCGGATGCGGAAAGTCGACCGGCCGGCGCCGTCGTCGAGCGGCTCCGCCCGGCTACGCCGAGAGCGCCTCGCCGTCGTCCGGGAGCGCGCAGGCGGCGGCGAGCTCGTCGAGCGAGAGGTCGAGGGCGTAGGCGAGCGCGGCGATCGTGAAGAAGGCCGGTGTGGGGGCGCGGCCGGTCTCGATCTTGCGGAGGGTCTCCGAGGAGATGCCCGCCACCGACGCGATCTCGACCATGCTGCGCGTGCCGCGGGCCGCGCGGAGCAGTGCGCCGAAGCGCTCGCCGCGCTCGCGTTCCCAAGGGGTCAGCGGAGTCCTCACCATGTGCCGATCCTAGTCCCGCCCCGACCGTGATAGATATACCGGTATAAGAATTGGATTCACGTTGAGAGTTGAGAGGGGACGTCATGGTGGAGCTCAAGTCGGATGCGGCGCTGGCGGCGATGCGGGAGGCCGGCCGGGTGGTGGCCGACGCGCTGGCGGCCGTGGAGCGGGCGTCGGGAGCCGGGGTGAGCCTGCTGGAGCTGGACGAGGTGGCGCGTGGGGTGCTGCGGGAGGCGGGAGCGGTGTCACCGTTCCTCGGGTACCGGCCGTCGTTCGCGCCGGTGCCGTTCCCGGCGGTGATCTGCGCCTCCGTCAATGACGCGGTGGTGCACGGCATTCCGGACGGGTACCGGCTGCGCGACGGCGACCTGGTCAGCATCGACTGCGGGGCCGTGCTGGACGGCTGGGCGGGCGACGCCGCCGTGAGCTTCACGGTCGGGACGCCCCGTGCGGCGGACGACGCGCTGATCGACGCCACCCGGCGGGCCCTGGCGGCCGGGATCGCCGCCGCCGTGGTCGGCAACCGGACCGGTGACATCGCGCACGCGATCGCCGCCGTCGCGCGCGGAGCCCGCTACGGGCTGCCGGAGGGGTTCGGCGGGCACGGCATCGGGCGCCGGATGCACGAGGACCCGCACGTGCCCAACGAAGGCCGCCCGGGCCGGGGTTACCCGCTCAAGCCCGGGCTGGTGCTCGCCATCGAACCGATGCTGACGGCCGGCGGCCGGGACGACTACCTGACCGACGAGGACGGCTGGACCTTGCGGACCACGGACGGCAGCCGTGCCGCGCACTTCGAGCACACCGTGGCGATCACCGAGCAGGGGCCGCGCATCCTGACCCTCCCGTAGCGCGACGCCGTCCGGCGGCTCAGCGGCTCAGCGGCTCAGCGGCTCAGCGGTCCGGCGGTCCGGCGGTGCGGCGGTTCAGCCGAGCAGGCGCAGCCGGGTCGCGGCCACGCCCAGCCGGACGCTCTGCCCCCAGGTCAGCTCCAGCGCGTCCGTCTCGATTCCGTCGCCGAAGGCGACCAGCCGGTCCGACTCGACGGTCAGCACCAGCTGGCGGCCGCCGTCGAGCACCCCGTGAACCCGACTGGTACCGGTGGCGGGGGACGGCCAGGCCTCGCGGACGAACCAGGCCAGCGCGGGCGCGGCGGCCTCCGGGAGGGCCAGTGGGGCGCCGCGCTCCAACCAGGCGGAGCGGCACCAGCCGGTGGCGCCCGTGCCGGTGCCGACCAGCACGCCGGAGGAGGCCTGCGGCTCGGGCGGGTCGGCCCGCGGCCGGTCGTCCACCGGTGGGCGGCTCGAACTCCGGCCGGCCGTGCCGCTGTCCGAGGCGCTGTCCGGGGCGCCGTCCACCGTCAGCCGGTACCGGGCGGTCTGGTGGCCGGGCTGTCCGACGTACACCTCGTTGAGGGCCAGCAGTCGCTGGGTGTCGTCCGCGACCGCCTCGACCATGGTGCGCTCCTCCAGGTGACGGGCGCCGGTGCGCGCGACGGCGGCCGGCAGCAGGGTGGGCAGCGCGTCGGCGCGGTGGCGGACCAGGACGCCGGGGTTGCGGCCGGGGTCGGCGTCCACGCCGATCACCGGCTGGCCGTCCAGGTACTTGGCGACGTTGGCGACCAGCCCGTCCTGGCCGACCACGACCACCACGTCCTCGGGCTCGAACAGGAAGCGGGGCAGGTCGGCCCGTTCGACCCGGGTGCGCCGCCACTCCAGCGGCACGGCGGCGGCGGCCCGGGCGAGCGCGTCGGCCTGGCGGCGGTGGCGTTCCTCGACCTCGGTCACCGACCGGCCGCGGGCGGCGAGGAAGAACGCGGCCTGCCCCGGGGTCCCGTGGTGGGCGAGCAGTTCCTCGTACTCGGTGCGGCGGTGCACCAGGACGGCCCGGGGCGCGAGGGTCACGGCTCACCCGCGCTGGTGGAGAGCCGGCTGAGCAGCCCGGTGAGCAGGTCCGGGGTGACGGTGACGTTCTCGATCCGGGGCAGGTGCTCGGCCAGCCGCATCAGGGCGAGGGCCCGCAGCACGGCCGGGTCGGCCTGCTGGTGCGCGGTGAGCCAGGCGGCCTCGGCGGTGGCCCGGGCCTCGCCCAGGGCGCGGGCGGCGTCCGCCTCGGCGGTGGCCAGTCTGGTGCGGCGTTCGGCCTCGGCCTCGGCGCGGACGCGGTCGGCGACGGCCTCGTCCTCGGCCTGCAGGCGGGTGTTGGCGCCCTGCTGGGTGAGCAGCTGCTTCTCCCGGCGGGCCAGCTCGATCCGGTTGGCGAGTTCGTTCTCGGCGATGCCGCGTTCGTGCTCGACGGCGACGGCGCGCCGCTCGAAGGTGGCCCGGTCGGCCTCCTGCTGGACGAGTTCGCGGGCGGGGGTGCGCAGCGCGCGCTCCACCTCGGGTTCGGGGCGCAGGGCGACCACCCGGACGGCGATCACGGCGAGCCCGGTCTCGGCGATGCGCGGTTCGCCGGCGAGGCCCGCCGCCATCCGGTCGCGGACGGCGCTGACGCCGTCGGCCAGCGCGGCGGCGAGCGGGGTGCGGGCGAGCAGGCCGAGGGCGTGCTGCTGGGCGGTCTCGGTGAGCAGGGTGGCGAGTTGGTCGAGCGGGGCGGCACGCCAGGCGCCGCTGTCGGGGTCGATGCCGAAGTCGACCCGGGCGGCGGCGACGGCGGGCTCGGTGATCCGGTAGGTCAGCGTGGCCTGCACGGTGACGTCCTGGAAGTCGGCGGTGCGCGCGTGGAACAGCATGGCCAGTTCGCGGTCGTCCACCGGCACCTCGGAGAGGGCGGCGGCGAGCGGCCGGAACCAGAAGGCCAGGCCGGCGCCGTCGTGGACGACCTTGCCCCGGTGCAGGTGGCGGATGTGGGCGGTCGGGACGGCGCGCAGGTGGCGCAGTCCGAACCGCTTGGTGATGTCGGCCATGGAGGGCTCCTTCCCTTTTCGTCATTGCGACGATATTCCCGGCCCCTTGATCTCGTCAAGGTGACGAGAAGGGGGATCGGCGGTCGCGCCGCTGCCCGCCCGGGTCGGCGTGGGAGGATCGCCGGGTGCTGAGGATGCGAACGAACACGCGGCGACGGCGCGATCGTGCGGCGGCCCGCACCGCGGCGGCGCTGCTCGCGGCCGCCTGGACGACGGCGGCCGCTCTCGGGGCCTTCGCGGTCGGCGCCCCGCCCGCCCGGGCGGCCGACGGCGCCGCCGGGCAGGCGTTCACCATCTCCGACCCGCGCATCACCGAGTCCAGCGGCCTCGCCGCGAGCCCCACCCACCCCGGCGTCTACTGGACGCACAACGACAGCGACGACGGCCCGTACGTCTACGCGGTCGACTCGCAGGGGCGCACCGTCGCCACCGTCACCCTGCGCGGCATCGAACCGCGCGACGTGGAGGCGATCTCGATCGGCCCGGACGGACGGGTCTACGTCGGGGACATCGGCGACAACCTCGGCGGCAAGTGGCCCGAGGTCTGGATCTACGCCTTCGCCGAGCCCGCCGAGCTGCGCGACCGGACGGTGGACGTGGTCCGCTACCGGGTGCGGTACGAGGACGGCCCGCGCGACGCCGAGGCGCTGATGGTCCACCCGGTCACCGGCCGGGCGTACATCGCGAGCAAGAAGCAGGGCGGCGGCAGCCTCTACCAGGGGCCGGACACCCTCTCCGCGACCGGGGTGAACACCTTCCGCCGGATCGCCGACGTCCCCTGGGTGACCGACGGCGCGTTCTCCCCGGACGGCACCCGGCTCGTCCTGCGCGGCTACTTCGCCGCCACCCTGTACCGCTGGCAGGACGGCGCGCCGGCCCAACTCGCCTCGCTCTCCACCCCCTTGCAGCGGCAGGGCGAGTCGGTGACCTTCACCGCGGACGGCCGGGCGCTGCTCTACGGCAGTGAGGGCAAGAACAGTCCGGTGTGGCGGTCGCCGCTCGACGACGACCAACTCCCGGACAGCGTCCGGCCGCTGCCCTCCGCCGCGCCGTCCTCCGGCGCGGCCGCGGCGCCGTCCGGCTCCGCGGCCCCGGGTGGCGCCGCCGGGTCCTCCTCGTCCTCCTCGTCCGGGGGGCCCTCGGACCGCGCGCTGGGCGTGCTCTTCGTCCTCGCCGTGCTGGGCGCCGTGTTCGGCCTGCGCAAGAAGCGCCGCACGGGCTGACGGCCGGCGCGGCCGGGGTGCGGGGCCGGTCGCGCCGAACGGGCGTGGACGAACGGTCCGGTCGCGGCCGGGGCGCCTCCGGAGCCGGGTGTCCGACCGGCTCCGATGAGGTGAATCTGTCGCCGATTTGTGACAAAGCTTGGCCAACACCCGCCCCGTACAGGGTTTTCGTGGACGTAGTGTTCCGCCTATGTCACGGAAGAGTCGCCGCACCTCCTCCCCGGACCCGGGCGACACCTGGGTCCCGCGTCCCCCGCGCCGCGAGAGCCCGCTCGCCCTGGCGGGTCACGCGGTGAAGTTCCTCGGCTACAGCACGCTGGCGGGGGTGCTGCTCGCGGGCGTGGCCCTGCCCGCGGCCGGCGCGCTCGGGCTGACCGCCAAGAACACCGCGGACAGCTTCGACAACATCCCGGACGACTTCAAGACCCCGCCGCTCAGCCAGGCCTCCCAGATCTACGACGCCAAGGGCGGGTTGATCGCCAAGGTCTACGAGCGCGACCGCACCGTCATACCCGCCGACCAGATGTCACCGCTGATACGCCAGGCCCAGGTGGACATCGAGGACGCCCGCTTCTACGAGCACGGCGCGGTCGACCTCAAGGGTGTGCTCCGGGCCGCCACCAAGAACGCCGAGAGCGGCACCACCGTCCAGGGCGCCTCGACGCTGACCCAGCAGTACGTGAAGAACGTCAACGTGGAGAAGGCCGGCGACGACCAGGCCGCCGTCCTGGAGGCGCAGCGCAAGACGCTCGGCCGCAAGATCCAGGAACTCAAGTACGCCATCAAGTTGGAGGAGGACCTGACCAAGGACCAGATCCTCACCAACTACCTGAACATCACCTTCTACGGCCACCAGGCGTACGGCATCCAGGCCGCCTCCCAGCGGTACTTCAGCAAGGACGCCAAGGACCTGACCGTCCCCGAGGCCGCGATGCTCGCGGGTCTGGTGCAGAACCCGTCCCAGTACGACCCCAAGCTGCACCCCGTCGCCGCCCAGAAGCGCCGCGACACCGTCATCGACAAGATGGTGGAGAACAAGCACCTCACCGCCGCGCAGGCCCGGGACGCCAAGGCCGCCCCGCTGGGCCTGGCGTACAAGGACCCGCAGAACGGCTGCATCACCGCCAACGCCGGCATGGGCTTCTTCTGCGACTACGTCCGGCACGTGGTCAAGCAGGACCCGGTGTTCGGCAAGAGCGCCGCGGAGCGCAAGAAGCTGTGGGACCAGGGCGGCCTGAACATCTACACCACCCTCGACCCCGACAAGCAGGCCGCCGCCCAGAGCGCCGTCACCAAGAAGGTGTACGTCACCGACCCCGTCTCGGCGGCGATCACGATGGTCGAACCGGGCAGTGGCAAGATCCTGGCGATGGCCCAGACCCGCCCCTACGGTCTGGACCCGAACAAGAACCAGACCGTCGTCAACTACAACGTCGA
The DNA here is from genome assembly GCF_042752535.1 of Kitasatospora sp. NPDC059327. Taxonomy (NCBI): domain Bacteria; kingdom Bacillati; phylum Actinomycetota; class Actinomycetes; order Kitasatosporales; family Streptomycetaceae; genus Kitasatospora; species Kitasatospora sp. NPDC059327. The sequence continues at coordinate 28,896 of NZ_JBHYYB010000091.1, forward strand.
CGCGGCGATGGGCGGCGGCAACGGCTTCCAGCCGGGCTCCAACTTCAAGCCGATCGTCGCCGCCGCCGCACTGGAGGCCGGCCTGCCGGACACCCAGATCTACCCGTCGCCGAACCGGATGGACTGGCCGACGATGAAGACCTGCGACGGCACCTGGAAGAACCTGGACAAGGGCAAGAAGGGCGGCTCGATCCCCAACGAGTCGGAGAGGGAGGTCGGGCCGTACGACCTGAAGCAGGCGATGGCCCTCTCGGTCAACACCTACTTCGTCCAGATGGAGCAGGAGATCGGCCTCTGCGCGGTCAAGCAGATGGCCAACAGGCTGGGTGTCGCGACCAAGGCCAGCGGCGATCCGCTCCAGGAGCTGCCGGCCCTGGGCCTCGGCACCCAGGAGGTGAGCCCGCTGGTGATGGCCAACGTCTACGCGACCTTCGCCGCCCGGGGCACCCACTGCGCGCCGGTGGCGATCAACCGGATCACCACGGTCGACGGCAAGGACGTGCCGGTCGTCCCCGAGAAGTGCGACCGGGTGATGTCCGAGGACACCGCGGACGTCATCAACACCGTGCTGCTCGGGGTGACCGAGAAGGGGGGCACCGCGCGCGACCTCGGGCTGGACGGTGACCGGCAGATCGCGGGCAAGACCGGTACCACCGACGAGAAGAAGTCGGCCTGGTTCAGCGGCTACACCGCCAACCTGGCCGCCTCGGTCTGGCTCGGCGGCCCGGCCAAGGGCGTGCCGATGAAGAACATCCGGATCGGGGGCAAGTACTACCCGGAGATCTTCGGGGCCACCGGCCCGGGCCCGATCTGGCAGCTGGCGATGAACCAGGCGCTCAAGGGCGTGCCGGAGGAGACCTTCGAGACCGTCTACATCCCCGATCCGCCGCCCAGGCGCGACCCCGGTGCCAGTGGCAGCGCGAGCGGGAGCCCGGGCGGCACCGGCAGCACGCCGACCGGGCCGGCCGCGGCCACCGGCGGGCGGACGGCGGACCCGGGGCGGCCGCGGTCCACCCAGCCGACCCAGCAGACCGCGCCGAACGAGCAGACCGCGCCCGCCCAGCACGGCGGCGAGGACCGCACGGACAGCCCGCAGAGCGACGGCTGACCTGACCGGCCGACGGCTGTGCCCCGGACCGCCCTACGGTCCGGGGCACAGCCGTCGACGGGCGCCGGTCGGTCAGTTGACGCCCTTGGCGGCCCAGAAGTCCTGCCGGGCCAGCACACTGGTGTCCGTCTGGTCGGTGAAGAAGCCGTCCACGCCCAGCTCGTAGAGGTAGCGGGCCCACCCGATCGCGTCACCGTAGGCGTTCGGGTCGGTGCCGCGGCGGTAGTCCAGCGGCAGGAAGCCGTTCTCGTTGCGCACCGTGTACGGGTGCAGCAGCAGGTTGGCCGTGTGCGCGTCGCGCACCAGCGTGGTCGGCGGCTGGAGCTTGCCGCTCGCGTCCACCGGCGCGATCAGCTGGGTGGTCGGGCCGATGCCGTGGGCGAAGGAGGCGATCCAGCGCAGCCCCTCCGGGGTGACCAGGTCGGCCACCGTGCGCCGGTCCCCGGCCAGCACGAAGTCGTACGGCTGGGTGGTCGCACCGCCGAGCAGCTGGATCCGCGGGTTCTCGACCAGCTTCGACAGCCGCTGCAGGCTGCTCGGCTCGAAGGACTGCAGGATCGCCCGCCCGCGCCGGCCGGCCAGGCCCGCCCGGCGCAGCTCGTCGGCGAGCCGCTCCTCCAGCGGGAGGCCGATCGAGCGGAAGTAGCTCGGGTGCTTGGTCTCCGGGTACAGCCAGACCTCGCGGCCGAGCTCCCGCCCGCGCTTCTTCGCGAAGTCGGCGAGCTCGCGGAAGGTGAGCACCGGCCAGCGGCCGTCGTACAGGGTGTTGCGCTGGCGCTGCTGCGGCAGGCGCTCCTTGGCCCGCAGGGTGCGCAGCTCGGCGAGCGTGAAGTCCTCGGTGAACCAGCCGGTCTGCGGCACGCCGTCGATCGTCCTGGTGGTCCTGCGCCCCGCGAACTCGGGGTGGTCGGCGACATCGGTGGTCTCCACGATGTTGTTCTCGTGCCGGACCACCAGGTGACCGTCCTTGGTGGGGACGAGGTCCGGCTCGATGACGTCCGCGCCGAGCTCCAGGGCCAGCTCGTAGGAGCCCAGGGTCTCCTCCGGGCGGTAGCCGGGGGCGCCGCGGTGGCCGATGACCAGCGGGTGCGGCAGCCGGTCCAGGCCGGTCCCGGTGCGGACCGGGGAGCGGGTACCGGCCGGCGCCGCGGCGCTGCCGCGCTCGTCGGCGGCGTCGGGCTGGTCTCCGGCCGGGGCCGCGAGCGCCTCGCCGCCGGTGGCGGCGAACGCGGCCGCGCCCAGGCCGGCGGCACCGGTCGCGCGCAGGAACCGGCGGCGCGAGGACGCCGGGCCCTGGACGGACTCGGCCGGGGTGCTGCCGTCGAGCGGACGGTACGTCATGGGTGCTCCTAGCTCGCACTGATGGCGGGGCGGTGGTGGTCGTCGCCCGCAGACTAGGAGCAGTGGCGCCCGGCCGGGTGGCCTTCGAGCGAACTGCGGGAGAAGTTCCGCCGCGTGTCCGCCCGGTGCCCAGGGCCGAGGTCGGTGCCGTGCGGCGCGCCGCGGGCCCCGGGGCGTCCGCCGGGGGGGGGGGGGCGGCCCCCCCGCCCCCCCCCGCCGCCCCCCCCCCCCCCCCCCCGCCCCCCGGCGCGGGGGGGTGTTGGGGGGGCGCAACAAC
>NZ_JBHYYB010000091.1:31629-35931 GCF_042752535.1 Kitasatospora sp. NPDC059327
CGCGGGGCCGGGGGGGGGGGGGGGGGGGGGGGGGGGGGGGGGGCGGGGGGGGGGGGGGGGGGCCGGGGGGCCCCCCCCCCCCCCCCCCCGGCCGGAGACCGGGTCAGCCCACGGCCTGGCAGAGCGCGTAGGTCTTCTCGGCGTGCAGCATCGACTCCAGCTCGGGGTAGCCCTGCGTGCGGTAGCTGTAGTAGGCCACGGTGTACTCGACGTCGCACCGGGCGGCGGCCGACTGCTGTTCGACGGGCTGGTCCACCACCGCGAGCGGCCCGTGGGCCGAGAGGTCGACGGTGGCGGCCTGGGCGGCCCCGGCCCCGCCGACCAGGGCGGCGGCGGCGAGGAGGGTGGCGGTGAGCGGGCGGGACAGGCGGTTCATCAACGTCTTGTCCTTCCGGAGGAATCGGTGGTGCACCGATTCTGCTCCGCCGGGTGATCACGGTCCTATCCCAGAACGGTGGGGGGAGACGGCGGTCGGGCGCCCGGCCGCGGGCCGGCTGAGTACCGGTACTCATGCGCCGGCCGGGCGCCCGGCGGAGGATGGGGCCATGCCGCACACCGCCCTCGGCGTCCCCCCGGTGCTCTGGCCCGCCGCCGGGTACCTCGCGCTCTACCTGCCGCTCGCCCTCGCCGCGGCCCGCGAGCTGCGGGCCCCGGCCGGTCCGGCCCGCGCGCACCGGCAGTGGGCGGTGGCGCTCTGGACGATGCCGGGCTACTTCCCCGCGATCGTCCTCGGCCCGCTGCGCGACGGGACGCCGGCCCGGTTCCTCTGCGCCACGGCGGCGGGTGCGGCCGGCAACGCGGCCCTGCTCGCCCTCACCGCCCACGCGGTCGGGCTGGGCTGACGGCGCCGCGGCCGGGTGCCCGGCCCGCGCCCCCCGGTCAGAGTTCGGCGAGCAGCTTGCGCCCCTCCGGCCAGTCGCCCAGCCCGGAGTCGGAGTTGAGGTGTCCGTGGGCGCCGGGCTCCACGTACCGGGCGCCCCACGCCTCGGCGAAGCCGCGGGCCCGCTCCGGGGTGACCCAGGGGTCGTCGGTGCTGGAGACCACCAGCGACGGGAAGGGCAGGCGCTCGCGGGCCACCGGGCGGAAGCCCAGCAGCGCCGGGACGTCGGCGGTGTCGATGTCGGCGGGGGCGACCAGCAGCGCGCCCCGGACGGCGGCGGTCCGCCCGGCAGGGGCCGAGGCCGCCCAGCGGGCGACCGTGACGCAGCCGAGGCTGTGGGCGACCAGGACGACCGGTCCCTCGGCCGCCGCCGCGGCGATCGCGGCATCCAGGGCGGCCACCCAGGCAGCCGGCTCCGGGAAGTCCCAGTCCTCCTGGTGGACCCGCCGGAAGGCCGCCGGGTCCGCCTCCTCCCAGCGGGTCTGCCAGTGCGCGGGCCCCGAGCTCTGGTAGCCGGGCAGGACGAGGTAGGTGGTGCGGTCCGGCATCGTGCGGACTCCCTTCGGGGGCTGGCCTGGGCACCAGGGAGTCTAGGTGCCGGGCCGGAGCGGGACCGCGGGCCCCGGAGACCGCGCGTACGACGGTCTGCCGGCGCGTGTCGCCGCGTGTGCGCCGGATGTGCGACCGGTGCGCCCTGTTGCGTCGGCGCGGCCCGGTGCGGGAGGTTGTTCCCGGCCCGAACCGGTCGCCACCGGCGCGGGCCCGCACCATGTCTGACGATCGATCATGTGGAGGGATGTCGGCGATGACATCGAAGATCCTGCTCGTCACCGGTGATGCCGCGGAGTCGCTGGAGGTGTTCTACCCGTACCAGCGGCTGCTGGAGGAGGGCTACGGGGTGGACATCGCGGCACCGACCAGGAAGCGGCTCCAGTTCGTGGTCCACGACTTCGTCGACGGCTACGACACCTACACCGAGAAGCCCGGCTACACCTGGCCCGCCGACCTCGCCCTCGCCGAGGTGGACCCGGCCGAGTACGTCGCGCTGGTCATCCCCGGCGGCCGCGCTCCCGAGTACCTGCGGAACAACGCCGACGTGAAGCGGATCGTCCAGCACTTCTTCGAGGCCGACAAGCCGGTGGCGCAGATCTGCCACGGCCCGTTGATCACGGCCGCCGCCGGGGTGCTCGGCGGCCGCCGCAGCGCCGCCTACCCGGCGCTGGAGCCGGATGTGGCCGCCGCAGGCGCCGAGTACGTGGACGGCGAGGCGGTCGTCGACGGGGTGGTCGTCTCGGCGCGGGCCTGGCCCGACCACCCGGCGTGGATCCGGGCGTTCATCGAGGTGCTGCGGGTCAAGGCGCCGCTGGCCTGAGCCCGTCGCCCGGGGGGCACGCCCCCTGACCCCGGGGCGCGCCCCCGACACCGGTCGTGGGCGTACCCCGGGATCCCTCGGGGTTGTGTTCGACCTGAGGGGGAGCGACACGCCCGCAGAGGATCGCACCAGGGGTGGAGAGGCTCCGGACCTGAGGGTGACGCCCGTGCCGGCACCCGCTGTCAGAGTGTCAGGCAACAGGACCGGGGCGGCTGTTGTGGGGCTCCACCCGGTCACGGCGCGGGAGGGGCGAGGGCATGGCGGGGACGACGAGGGACCGGGCGGGCCGGGTGGGTCCGGTGGGGCCGGCGGGCGGGGTTCGGCGGCGACGGGGTCTGGCCGCGAGGGCGGTGGCGGTGGCGCTCGCGGGCGCCGGGCTGGTGGGGGTGATCGCTCCGGTCGCGGGTGCCCAGGGCGGGGCGCCCGGGGCACCCGGGCAGGCCACCGGCGAGGGCGTGGTGATCGGGGCCACCGACGGCCGGACGGACCGGGCGGCGCTGAACGCGGCCGTGCGCGCGATGGTGGACCAGGGCGGCTCCTCGGCCGCGCTGGGGCTGGTCGGCGAGCGCGGGCGCCCGGCGTGGACGGGTGCGGCCGGCACCGCCGACTTCGCCACCGGGGCCCCGACCCCCGCCGACGGCCGGTTCCGGATCGGCAGTGTCACCAAGACCTTCGTCGCGACGGTGGTCCTTCAGCTGGTCGCCGAACACCGGATCGGCCTGGACGACCCGGTGGAGAGCCGACTGCCCGGTGTGGTGCCGAACGGCCGGCAGATCACCGTCCGCCAGCTGCTGAACCACACCAGCGGCCTCTTCAACTACACCGAGGACGCCTCCTTCTCCTTCGAGGAGGATCCGGTCGCCCTGCGGCAGTGGCTCGACACCGGCCGCTGGCGGTCCTACGCGCCGCGGGAGCTCGTCGACCTCGCCACCGCGCACCCGCCGTACTTCGCCCCGGGGCAGGGCTGGCACTACTCCAACACCAACTACCTCGTGGTCGGGATGCTCATCGAGCGGATCACCGGCCGCGGTTGGGCCGACGAGGTGCGGCGCAGGATCATCCGTCCGCTCGGCCTGACCGGTACCTCGATGCCGCTCGACTCGGTCTCGGTGCCGGGCCCGCACGCGCACGGCTACTACAAGCTCCCCGACGGCCCGGCGGACGTCACCCGGCTCAACCCGAGCATGGCCGGTGCGGCGGGGGCCGGCATCTCCACCACCACCGACCTCACCCGCTTCATCTCCGCCCTGCTCGGCGGCCGCTTGCTCGGCCCGGCCGAGCTGGCCGAGATGAAGCGGCCCAGCCCGCAGAGCGGGGCCGACGCGTACGGCCTCGGCCTCCAGCGGACCTCGACGACCTGCGGCGAGTACTGGGGCCACAACGGCGGCATCCCCGGGTACACCACCCTGTTGTACGGCTCCCCGGACGGGCGGCGCCAGTTCGCGGCCTCGGTGAACCCGTACGACGTGTCCGACCTGCCGGCGGCGAACGCCGCGTTCGAGAACCTGGTCGCCGCCGGGCTCTGCGACACCCGGCCGCCGGCCCCGCCCGCGGTGGCCGGTGCCTCCGCCTCCGCCGGGCCGGTCCGCTGACGGCCCCGGTCCGGGCCCCGGTGGTGGTCGCCGCGGGTAGGCGGTCGGCGGGCGTTCGGTGGGGGTGCCCGGAGGCGCCGGTGTCCTGAGGTGCCATCATGACCGGCACAGAACGGGCACGCCTGGCCAAGGAGGACGAGACATGGCAGAGCCGCTGATCGCCGCAGTCGGGGGCCGGGAGCCCGACGTCGACCCGACGGCGTTCGTCGCACCCAACGCGGTCGTGGTGGGGTCGGTCACGGTCGGTGCCGGAGCGAGCGTCTGGTACGGCGCGGTGATCCGCGGTGATGCCGAGGCGATCACGGTCGGCGCGGGCAGCAACATCCAGGACAACTGGTGCGACCTGACAAGTCTCTCCGTGTAAGCGGTTACTGAGAGGAGATGCAGTAACCCCCGCGAGTGATCGCAGCGGGTCCCCGCCTTCGGGGGCGTCATCCGTAAGGGTGAAGTTCCAAGCC
>NZ_JBHYYB010000092.1:0-35505 GCF_042752535.1 Kitasatospora sp. NPDC059327
GACCGGGGCCGGCGCGGCCACGGGAGCCGGCGCGGCGACCGGAGCCGGGGCGGGGGCAGCGACCGGAGCCGGCGCGGCGACCGGGGCGGGGGCGGGGGCGGGGGCGGCAGCCGGGGCCGGAGCGGCGGCAGCCGCACCCGGGGTGCCGATCAGCGCGAGCTGGGCGCCGACCTCGGCGGTCTCGTCCTCGCCGACCAGGATCTTCACGACGACGCCGGCGACCGGCGACGGGATCTCGGTGTCGACCTTGTCGGTGGAGACCTCGAGCAGCGGCTCGTCGACCTCGACCGTCTCACCCTCGGCCTTCAGCCAGCGGGTGACGGTGCCCTCGGTGACCGACTCGCCCAGCGCGGGCAGCAGCACCGGGGTGGCGTCGGCGGCCGGAGCAGCGGCCGGCGCGGCCGGGGCCTCGGCGACCGGGGCGGGAGCGGCGGGCGCCTCCGCGACCGGGGCCGGCGCGGCGACCGGAGCCGGGGCGGCGACCGGGGCCGGCGCGGCCTCGGCGGCCGGAGCGGCCACCGGGGCGCCGGAGCCGTCGTCGATGATCGCCAGCTCGGCGCCGACCTCGACGGTCTCGTCCTCGCCGACCTTGATCGAGGCCAGGATGCCCGAGGCCGGGGCCGGGATCTCGGTGTCGACCTTGTCGGTGGAGACCTCGAGCAGCGGCTCGTCGACCTCCACGCGCTCACCCTCGGCCTTCAGCCAACGGGTGACGGTGCCCTCGGAAACGCTCTCGCCCAGCGCGGGCAGTGTTACTGAGACCGCCATGGTTTCAGCGACTCCTATCAAGTCTTGCGTACTGGAATGGGGGGTGTGGGGCGCGATCAGTCGTGCGCGTGCAGCGGCTTGCCGGCCAGCGCCAGGTGCGCCTCGCCCAGGGCCTCGGACTGGGTCGGGTGCGCGTGGATGAGCTGCGCGACCTCGGCCGGCAGAGCCTCCCAGTTGTAGATCAGCTGAGCCTCGCCGACCTGCTCGCCCATCCGGGCGCCGACCATGTGGACGCCGACCACGGCGCCGTCCTTGACCTGGACGAGCTTGATCTCGCCGGCGGTCTTCAGGATCTTGCTCTTGCCGTTGCCGGCCAGGTTGTACTTGAGGGTGACGACCTTCTCCTTGCCGTACAGCTCGACGGCCTTGGCCTCGGAGATGCCGACGGAGGCCACCTCGGGGTTGGAGTAGGTCACGCGCGGGACGCCGTCGTAGTCGATCGGCACGGCCTTGAGGCCGGCCAGGCGCTCGGCGACCAGGATGCCCTCGGCGAAGCCGACGTGGGCCAGCTGCAGGGTCGGGGCGAGGTCGCCGACGGCGGAGATGGTGGGCACGTTGGTGCGCATGTACTCGTCGACGAGCACGTAGCCGCGGTCCATCGCGACGCCGTTCTCCTCGTAGCCGATGCCGGCCGAGACCGGGCCGCGGCCGATGGCGACGAGCAGCAGGTCGGCGTCGATCTGCTTGCCGTTCTCGGTGGAGACGCGCACACCGGTCTCGGTGTACTCGACGCCGGAGAAGCGGGCCTTGAGCTCGAACTTGATGCCGCGCTTGCGGAACGCGCGCTCCAGCAGCTTGGAGGAGTTCTCGTCCTCCAGCGGGACCAGGTGCGGCAGGGCCTCGACGATGGTGACGTCGACGCCGAAGGACTTCCAGACCGAGGCGAACTCGACGCCGATCACGCCGCCGCCGAGGATCACGGCGGACTTCGGGATGCGGTCGAGCTTGAGCGCGTGGTCGGAGGAGATCACGCGGTCGCCGTCGATGGTCAGGCCCGGCAGCGACTTCGGCACGGAGCCGGTGGCGAGGACGATGTGGCGGCCCTCGACACGCTGGCCGTTGACGTCCACCGAGGTCTGCGAGGAGAGCTTGCCCTCGCCCTGGATGAAGGTCACCTTGCGGGAGGCCACCAGGCCCTGCAGGCCCTTGTACAGGCCGGCGATGACGTCGTCCTTGTACTTGTGGACACCGTTGATGTCGATGCCCTGGAAGGTGGCCAGCACGCCGAACTCGGCGGCCTCCTTCGTCTCGTCCGCGATCTCGGCGGCGTGCAGCAGCGCCTTGGTCGGGATGCAGCCGCGGTGCAGGCAGGTGCCGCCCAGCTCGCCCTTCTCGATCAGGGCGACGCTCAGACCCAGCTGAGCGGCGCGGAGCGCCGCGGCGTAACCGCCGCTTCCGCCTCCGAGAATGACTACGTCGAAAACGGTGCTGGCGTCGTTCGCCACGTCACGTCCTCCATGCAATGGGGTGGGTCGCCGGGCCGGTCGCGGTCCGGTGGGTCGGAAGCCTTTGTGAGGCGCCCAGTCGTGCCGGAAATACATCTTCGCACTTGTTCACGGCAGCTGATGTCCGGGTCCACCCCAGGGGTGTCCCACAGGGTGGTCACAGGGGCGGGAATGCCCTCGACTGAAGGGCATCATCGCAGCTCAGCGCGGGGTTGACAGCGGCGGGGGCGGGGTTTTCGGCGGGCCGGGCCGCACTCGGTTCCGCACCGTGAAACAAAGTTTCGCCCACAGCGAACACGGGTGCGGGCGAGGTACGGCTTTCTACCCGCAGGTAACGGCGCCGCGGGCGGGTCGCCGGGCCGTCCGGCGGCGGGAACGCGGACGGGGTCCCGCGCGAGCGCGCGGGACCCCGTCCGTCCGAACCCCGGATCAGGCCTTGTCGCCCGCCGCGGTCCGCTCGGCGAAGCGGACCAGGGTGCGCACCGCGCTCGCGGTGCCGCCCTTGGGGGTGTAGCCGAACGGCGCGCCCTCGTGGAAGGCCGGGCCGGCGATGTCCAGGTGGGCCCAGTCGATGCCCTCGGCCACGAACTCCTTGAGGAACAGGCCGGCCACCAGGCCGCCGCCCATCCGCTCGCCCATGTTGGCGAGGTCGGCGATGGTCGACTCGGTCATGCCCTTGCGCAGCTCGGCCGGCAGCGGCATCGGCCAGGACTGCTCGCCGGCCTCGCCCGCGACGGTGTGCAGGGTCTCGCGCAGCTCGTCGTTGTTGGCCATCACGCCGAAGGTGCGGCTGCCCAGCGCCAGCATCATCGCGCCGGTCAGCGTCGCGACGTCGACGATCACGTCCGGCCTCTCCTCGCCGGCCCGCACGATGGCGTCGGCGAGCACCAGACGGCCCTCGGCGTCGGTGTTCAGCACCTCGACGGTCTTGCCGCCGTACATCCGCAGCACGTCACCCGGGCGGGTGGCGGTGCCCGACGGCATGTTCTCGGCCAGCGCCAGCCACGCGGTGACGTTGACGGCCAGGCCCAGGCGCTTGGCGGAGACGACGGCGGCGAACACCGCGGCGGCGCCGGCCATGTCGCACTTCATGGTCTCGTTGTGACCGGCCGGCTTGAGCGAGATGCCGCCCGAGTCGTAGGTGATGCCCTTGCCGATGAATGCCAGGCTCGCCTTGGCCTTCGGGTGGGTGTAGGCCACCTTCACCAGCCGGGGCGGGTTGGCCGAGCCGTTGCCGACGCCGAGCAGGCCGCCGAAGCCGCCCTTGAGCAGCGCCTTCTCGTCCAGCACCTCGACCTTGAGGCCGTGCTCCTTGCCGGCGGCCTGGGCGATCGCGGCGAAGCCCTTCGGGTTCAGGTCGTTCGGCGCGGTGTTGACCAGGTCGCGGGCGCGGTTCATCTCCTCGCCGACGACCAGGGCGCGCTCGACGGCGGCCTTGGCGTCCTTGCTGCCCTTGCGGGCGGTCAGCAGCACCAGCTCGCCGACCGGCTCCTTGGCGCTGCCGTTGCCCTTGTAGGTGCCGAAGGAGTAGGAGCCGAGCAGACCGCCCAGCGCGACCGCCTCGACCTCGTCGGCGGACTCGGCCGGCAGGGCCAGCGCGGCCTTCTTGCTGCCGGTCAGGGTGCGGGCGGCGACACCGGCGGCGCGGCGGAGCGTCTCCAGGCCGTAGCCGCCGTCGGTGGCCTCGCCGAGGCCGACCGCGAGCACGAGGGCGGCCTTCAGGCCGGCGGGGGAGGGGACCTTGACGGCCTCGCCCTCGGCGCCGGTCGCGCCCAGGGTGGTGAGGACCTCGGTCAGCTTGCCCTCGAACGCCTCGCCCACGGCGTCGGCGCCCGGCGCCAGCACGATGCCCTTCGGGCCCTTCGCCACACCGATCACCAGCGCGTCCGCGCGCAGCGAGGCGGCGGAGGAGGTGCTCACAGACAATGCAGTCACGTAATGCGTCCTGTTCTATCGCGGTCCACGGCACCGGTGACGGCACGGCTGCCGCACCGGCGCAGCCCGGGGCCGCCACTGCGGGCCGTCCGGCCGGAGCGGGCCGGGTCCGGGGCCCCTGGCGCGTGCGTCCACCGTTCGCGGCGGCCGCACACACCAGAAGCCCCGGCTCCTCGACGCGCGACGGCCGGGCGGACCTGCGACGGTGCAGGGCTGCGGTGCTCCCCGCATGGTAGTCCGCATGCTGGGATCACGCGCCGCCCGGTGTCCCACCGTCCGGTCCGGGGACCCGCGGTGGGCCTCAGCCCAGGAGCGCGAGGGCGACCAGGGTGCCGGTCGCGGCGGTCTCCGCCATCGCGCCGAGGACATCCCCGGTGATGCCGTCGAACCGGTGTACGCAGCGCCGCCGCAGCAGCAGGGAACAGCCGAGGCCGACCGCAACGGCCAGGGGCAGCAGCAGGGCTGACCATCCGTCAAGCAGGCCGAGGGCGGCCAGGACCACCGCCGCGCCGGCCGTCGACGCCACCGCCGCGCCGGGCGGCACGGTACCCGCCACCATCGCGCCGAGCCCGCCCGGCCGGGCGGCCGGCACCGACCGCGCGCACCCCCAGGCGAGCGCGCACCGCGCGGCCGTCGCCGAGGCGAGCACCGCGAGCGCGCCGCGGCCCGGCGAGGCGTCGAACTGTCCGGCCAGCGCGGCGACCTGGGCCAGCAGTGTCAGCACCAGCGTCAGCACGCCGAACGGACCGATGTCGGACTGCTTCATGACGCGCAGCGCGTCCTGCGCCGGTCTGCCGCTGCCCAGGCCGTCGGCGACGTCGGCCAGACCGTCCAGATGCAGGCCCCGGGTCAGTGCGGCCAGGACGCCGACGGCGGTCACCGCGCCGAGCGGCTCGCCCGCGCGCCAGGCCACCGAGGCGCCCGCGGCGGCGGCCAGTGCCCCCAGCACCAGGCCGACCACCGGCGCCGCGGTCATCGCCAGGCGCGCCGTCGGGCGGTCCCACCGCTCGACCCGTACCCGCAGTACCGAGAGCGTGCCGAACGCGAACCGCAGCCCGTCGCCCCAGCCGGCCGGCGCCTCCGGTGACCCGTCCCGCATGGCCCGCCGCTCCTCACATCCGTACGTCGGGGCGCGGCCCCGTGTCGCGCCGCGCTCCGCGACGGCCCTGCCCCGAGACGGCGCTGCCCCGAGACGGCGCTGCCCCGCCCGGCCGTCGGGCGGGGCCGAGAGGTCAGTCCCGGCCGAGCAGCTCCGCCGCCGAGGGGAGCTTCGGCTGCTCCTTGGGCACCGCCGGCAGGATCGGGGCGGGCGCGTGCTCGGCCAGGGCGTCCGCCGCGGCCTGCAGCAGCGGCAGCGCCATCAGCGCGCCGACGCCCTCGCCCATGGTGATCTCCTGCTCCTGCAGCGGCGTCAGGGTGAGCCGGTCGTAGGCCTTGGCCTGGGCCGGCTCGCCGGTGGACTGCCCGGCCCGCCACCATTCCGGCGCCCGGAACGCGATCCGCTGCGCGACCAGCGCGCAGGCCGCCGAGACCACACCGTCCAGCACCACCGGGAGTTTGCGTACGGCGGCCTGCAGCAGGAAGCCGGTGATCGCCGCGAAGTCGGCGCCACCGGTCGCGCCGAGCAGGGCCAGCTGGTCGCCGAGGACCGGTCGGGCCCGGCGCAGCGAGTCCCGCACGGTCGCGCACTTGACCATCCAGACCCGGTCGTCGATGCCCGAACCGCGCCCGGTCACGGCGGCCGCGTCCGTCCCGCAGAGCGCGCCGACCAGGACGGCCGCCACCGTGGTCGCGCCGACCCCGAGGTCGCCGAGCAGTACCAGGTCGGTGCCGGCGTCGGCCTCCTCGTCGGCGACGGCCATCCCGGCCCGGAAGGCCTTGACGGTCTCCTCGGCGCTCAGCGCGTCCTCGGTGTCGATCCGGCCGGAGCCGCGCCGCACCCGGTGCGCGACGACCTCGGCCGGGAAGTCCGACGGGTCCGCGTCCACCGCGACGTCCACCACCCGCACCTCGGCGCCGAAGCGCCGGGCGAGCAGGGCGACCGGCGCGGTGCCGTCCAGGACCGACCGCACCCGGGCGGCCGTGCCGCCCTGCGCGGGCAGCCGGGACACCCCGAGGGCCGCCACCCCGTGATCGGCGGCGAACAGCAGCACCTTGGGCGCCGCGAGCGGCCGCACCGGGGAGCGCCCCTGTACGGACGACAGCCAACTGCCCAGCTCCTCCAGCCGGCCGAGCCCGCCGCGAGGCCGGTCCAGCGCCTGCCAGCGCTCTTCGGCGGCCCGCCGGGCGCTCTCGTCGGGGCGCTCGACGAGCGAGGAGAACGTATCGAGATCCACGGTGGTGTCCATCGGTCGGAAGGCTACACGCCGCAGGTGCTCAGCCTGCGGCGGGCTTGACCGTCAGAACCTGCCCCGCCACGACGAGCAGCACACGCTCGGAGGCGTCGGCCACCGCCATGTTCAGCCGGCCCAGGGTGTCCCGGAAGCGGCGGCCCGCGGCGGTGGCCGGGACGACACCCATTCCCACCTCGTTGCTGACCGCGATGACGGGGCGTGCGGTGGCCGCCCAGGAGCGCGCGAGCGCCTCGCAGCGCCGCTGCACCGCCGCCTCGCCGCCGTCCTCCCAGACCGCGTCGTCCCAGGCGCCGCACTCGTCCATCACCGCGGTCAGCCAGAGCGCCAGGCAGTCGATCAGGACCGGCGCCGGGTCGGCGGTGTCCGCCAGCACCGCCTCCAGGTCGCAGGTCTCGGCGGTGCGCCAGCTCACCGGCCGACGGTCGCGGTGCAGCGCGACGCGCCGCGCCCACTCGGTGTCGCCGTCCCGGCTGCCGCTGGTCGCCACGTACAGGACGTCCGGGTACCGGGCGAGCAGCTGCTCGGCCTTGGTGGACTTGCCGGACCGGGCGCCGCCGAGGACCAGGGTGCGGGGGAGTGCGGGGTGGGCTGCCATACGGCCATCCTGCCAAGGCCGCGCCGCGCGGTCCCGGTCGGGGCGGACCGGCCGGCGGCCCGGCGCCGCCGGGAACGGCGACCCGGTCCCGGTCGGGCATGACAACGACGTCCCCGCCAGGCATACGGAAGATCGGGCCGGGCAGGCTAAGGTGCGCAGCACGCAGGCAGCGCACAGGTCGTCAGTGGGAGGAGCCGGACATGGTCTGGACGTGGCGGTACGAGAAGGCGGACGGCACCGCGGTGGCCCCGAGCGGCGGCCAGGAGGAGGAGTTCGCCGGCCAGGGGGACGCCGAGACCTGGATCGGGGAGAGCTGGAAGCAGCTGGCCGAGGACGGCGTCGACACCGCGGTCCTGCTCGACGACGGCCGGGAGATCTACTCCATGAGCCTGCACGAGGCCTGAGCCCGTACCTCCCGCCAAGCGGAGGGGCCGCGCCGGGCCGAAGGGGCGCGCCGGTGCCGAAAGGGAGAGCGCGAGGGGCCCCGGGGCTTCAGCGGCCCTGGCGCGACGGCCGTCGGCACCGGGTCGAGTGCCCCGGAGGCGGGCGCGCGAAGATCCGGCTACTTGGCGCCGACGACGTGCAGCAGCGCGGCGACCTGCCGGTACGGATCGGTGCGGCCGGCCCGTTCCTCGGCGTCCAGCAGCTGGGCCAGCTGCCGGCCGTCCACCGGCGGCGCCGCGTCGTCGGGCGCGTTGTCGGTGAACACCCGGACGCCGTACCAGTGCCGCAGCGGCACGGACACCTCGGAGAGGGTGACGGCGAGGTCGGTGATCCGGTCGGCCCGGGCGGCGAGCCCGAGCCGGTTGTAGTAGCGGTCGCTCTCGAAGGCGTGCAGGGCGGCCCGCCAGTCCCCGGCGGCGGCGGGCCGCAGGGCCAGCGCGTCGCGGTTGCGCACCAGCAGCGAGAGCAGCCCGCCGGGGGCCAGCAGCCGGGCCAGCGAGGCGATCATCGGGTCCGGGTCCGGCAGGTACATCAGGACACCGTGGCAGAGCACCACGTCGAAGCTGCGCGGCCCGAACCAGCGCCCGCACTGGTGGCCGTCGCCGCTGAGCAGCTGTATCCGGCCGCGCACCTCGGGCGGCTCCTCGGCCAGCGCCCCCTGGGCGACGCCGAGCGCGACCGGGTCAGAGTCGATCCCGGTGACGTAGTGGCCGGCCCGGGCCAGCCGCAGCGCCTGGGTGCCCTGGCCGCAGCCGATGTCGAGGACGCGCTGTTCGGCGCGGCCGGCCAGCTGTTCGGCCAGTTGCCGGGTGACCAGCTCCTGTCGGACGAGGTTGCGCAGGCCGCCGAGGCGCTCCAGCCACGGGCCGGTGCCGCCGGCGAAGGAGCCGCTGCGCGAGGGCAGCCGGCGCTCCTGGGCGATCCGGTCGTGGCCGCCGTCCCCCTGGCCCGGAAGCGCGTACAGGCCGGGCCCCTCCCAGGCGGGAGGGGCCCAGCCGGAGTCCACCGGTTCGGCGGTCAGGGCTTCTCTCCGCGCCGCACCTGCGGCTTGGGCAGGCGCAGCCGGCGCATCTGCAGGATGCGCATCAGGCCGTAGGCGACCGCGCCGCGGGTGTTCTGGCCCGCGAACCGCTCGGTGAGCTGCTTGCGCAGCCCGAAGCCGAGGCGGACGAAGTCCAGCACCACCAGGACGAAGAAGGCCAGGAAGAGCAGGGTGGAGAGCAGCTGGAGGGCCGGCACCTTGACGATGCTCAGGACCAGGATGACCACGGCGGCGGGCAGGAAGAACTCGGCGAGCGACCAGCGGGCGTCCACGTAGTCGCGGGTGAACTTGCGCACCGGGCCCTTGTCACGGGCCGGCAGGTGCCGCTCGTCCCCCTCCAGCAGCGCGGTGCGCTGCTTCTCGCGCTCGCTGCGCATGCGCTCGCGCGCCTGGCGGGAGGCCTCCTTGCGGTCCTTGGGCACGGTCACCCGGGTGCGCCGGTTGGCCTCGGCCGCACTGCGCTTGGGCGTGGGCCGGCCCTTCTTCGCCTGCGGGTCGCGGGTCTGGGTCGTCTCGTCCTGCTTCTCCAGCACGGCGGCGGAGGCAGCGGCATCATCTGAACGGCGTCGGAACACACCACCAGCGTACGGGGTGCGCGGCCGCTTCCACGGGTGCCCTCGGACCCAAACGCATATCGATCGTGCCGGTCCGGGCCCGGAACGGGTTTTCGGGGGGCGTCCCGTAGGGGATCACTCCGGTGGACGGTGGGTGGGATGAGGGACGGATCCACCCGGGGGATGAGGCCGCCGCGGGGATCGCTGTAGCAGTCTTGTTGCAGGCAGGTGCACTGCGGCGACGGGCTCGCTGCACATACACTCGTCGTGTCTGGTAACGAGATAGAGACCGCAGGCCGGAGAAGGGGGCACCCGAGGCCCATGAGCGACGGAATCATGAAGCGTATGGGGCTGATCTTCCGCTCCAAGGCGAACAAGGCCTTGGACCGGGCGGAGGATCCCCGTGAGACGCTCGACTATTCGTACCAGAAGCAGCTGGAGCTGCTGCAGAAGGTGCGTCGCGGCGTCGCGGACGTGGCCACCTCGCGCAAGCGCCTGGAGCTGCAGCTGACCCAGCTGCAGCAGCAGTCCGCCAAGTACGAGGACCAGGGCCGCAAGGCGCTCTCGCTCGGTCGGGAGGACCTCGCGCGCGAGGCCCTGACCCGCAAGGCGAACATGCAGTCCCAGATCACCGACCTGGAGGTGCAGTACCAGCAGCTCCAGGCGGAGGAGGAGAAGCTCACGCTCGCCTCCCAGCGGCTGCAGGCCAAGGTCGACGCCTTCCGCACCAAGAAGGAGACGATCAAGGCCACCTACACCGCGGCCCAGGCGCAGACCCGGATCGCCGAGTCCTTCTCGGGCATCTCCGAGGAGATGGGCGACGTCGGTCTGGCGATCCAGCGGGCCGAGGACAAGACCGCCCAGATGCAGGCCCGCGCGGGTGCGATCGACGAGCTGCTGGCCTCCGGCGCGCTCGACGACGCCAGCGGGCTCGGCCGCAAGGACGACATCGAGGCGGAGCTGGAGCGGGTCGCCGGCGGCTCGGACGTCGAGCTGGAGCTGGCCCGGATGAAGGCCGAACTGACGGGTGGCTCGCCGGCCTCCGGTCCGCAGGCCATCGAGCCGGGCAAGGCGCAGCCGCAGGACGCCCAGCCGGACAGCCCGCGGATCAACTACAACAAGTGACCTGAGCTTCACCCCACGAACCAGGGAGACGCACGGCATGATCATGCGGGTCATGGGCGAGGGCCAGTTCGAGGTGGGCGACGCCCATCTGAACCGGTTGAACGAGCTCGACGAGGAGCTTCTCGCCGCGCTGGAGTCGGGGGACGAAGAGCGTTTCCGTCGAGCGCTCGGGGAGCTGCTGGGCGCCGTCAAGGAGTTCGGCACCGCGCTGCCGGACGCCTCGCTGGAGCCCTCCGACCTGATCCTCCCGGATGCCGACGCGACGATCGACCAGGTTCGGCAGCTGCTGCGGGCCGAGGGTGACGGCCTGATCCCCGGCCTTCCCGAGTAGTAGCCGCCGTCTCGCGCCAGACGCAAGGGCGGGCCCCTCCACCGCGGAGGGGCCCGCCCTTCGGCGTGCGGCGGACTACGGCAGGGCGAGCATCCGGTCCAGCGCCGCCTTGGCGTACTTCTCGGTCTCCGGGTCGACCCGGATCACGTTCGGCACCCGGCCCTCGACCAGCGACTCCAGCGCCCAGACCAGGTGCGGCAGGTCGATCCGGTTCATCGTGGAGCAGAAGCAGACCGCCCGGTCCAGGAAGACGATCTCCTTGTCCGGGTGCGCCTTGGCGAGCCGGCGGACCAGGTTCAGCTCGGTGCCGATGGCCCACTTGGAGCCGGGCTCGGCGGCGTCCAGCGCCTTGATGATGTACTCGGTCGAGCCCACCATGTCGGCGGCCGCGACGACCTCGTGCTTGCACTCGGGGTGCACCAGCACGGTGACGCCCGGCACGCGCTCGCGGACGTCGTTGACCGAGTCCAGCGAGAACCGGCCGTGCACCGAGCAGTGCCCGCGCCAGAGGATCATCTTGGCGTTCCGCAGCTGCTCGGCGGTCAGGCCGCCGCCCGGCTTGTGCGGGTTGTAGAGCACGCAGTCGTCCAGCGAGAGGCCCAGCTCGCGCACCGCGGTGTTGCGGCCCAGGTGCTGGTCGGGCAGGAAGAGCACCTTCTGCCCCTGCTCGAAGGCCCACTCCAGGGCCCGCTGCGCGTTGGAGGAGGTGCAGATGGTGCCACCGTGCTTGCCGGTGAAGGCCTTGATGTCGGCGGAGGAGTTCATGTACGAGACCGGGACGGTGACGTCGGCTATGCCGGCGTCGGCCAGGACGTCCCAGCACTCGGCGACCTGCTCCGCGGTGGCCATGTCGGCCATCGAACAGCCGGCCGCGAGGTCCGGCAGGACGACCTGCTGGGCGTCGCCGGTGAGGATGTCCGCGGACTCTGCCATGAAGTGCACGCCGCAGAAGACGATGTACTCGGCCTCCGGGCGGGCGGCCGCGTCGCGCGCGAGCTTGAAGGAGTCGCCGGTGACATCGGCGAACTCGATCACCTCGTCGCGCTGGTAGTGGTGGCCGAGGATGAAGACGCGCTCCCCGAGTGCCTCCTTGGCGGCCCGGGCGCGGGCCACGAGGTCCGGGTCGGAGGCGGCGGGGAGGTCGCCGGGGCACTCGACGCCGCGCTCGCTGTTCGGGTCGGCCTCACGGCCGAGCAGCAGCAGAGCGAGCGGCGTCGGAGTGGGGTCGACGCCGTAGGTCTCGGTGATGGTGGTGGTCACGGGCGGGTGCCCTTCTGTGCGGCCGATCAGTCGGTGCAGGCCTTCTCGTCTATCTGACGTTATCTATGATAACCGCTTAGCGTCAGACTGACGATGGCCATCCTGTCGATGTGACGAGAACCGCTTGCCGCTCGGGACCCGTTCGGTGCTGCCGGAGGCACGATATGACGAGGTCCGGCGTGGCCGACCCGCGGTCCGGGCCCGGCCGGGATTGGCTGGGTCCATGAAGGCAATCGCGATCCGCCGCTACGGCGGCCCCGAGGTGGTCGAGTACCTCGATCTGCCGGACCCCAAGGTCGGGCCGGACTCGGTCCTGGTGGAGGTCCGGGCGGCCGGGGTGAACCCGGTGGACTGGAAGGTCCGGGAGGGCGCCCTGGACGGCCTGCTGGACGCCCACTTCCCCCTGGTGATGGGCTGGGACGCGGCCGGGGTGGTCCGGGCGGTGGGCGGCGGGGTGACCGAGTTCGCCCCCGGCGACGAGGTCTACGGCTACGTGCGCAAGGACACCGTCGAGCACGGCACCTACGCCGAGCTGGTCGCCGCACCCGTCCGCACCCTGGCCCGCAAGCCCGCGGCCCTGGACTGGGCGCGGAGCGGCGGCCTGCCGCTGGCCGGGCTCACCGCCCTCCAGGGCCTGCGGGCGCTGCGGGTGAAGGCGGGCGACACCGTCCTGGTGCACGCCGCGGCCGGCGGCGTCGGGCACCTGGCCGTGCAGATCGCGGCGGCGCGCGGCGCCCGGGTGATCGGCACCGCGGGCGCGCGCAACCACGACTACCTGCGCGGCCTCGGCGCCGAGCCGGTCGCCCACGGGGAGGGGCTGGCCGAGCGGGTCCGGGCGCTGGCCCCCGACGGGGTGGACGCCGCCCTCGACCTGGTCGGCGGCGGTGCCCTCGACGTCTCGGCCGCCCTGGTCGCGGACCCGTCCCGGATCGCCTCCGTCGCCGACTACCGGGTGAGGGCGCTCGGCGGCCACTACGTCTGGGTCCGCCCCGACGCCGCCGGCCTGGCCGAGCTGGCCGCGCTCGCCGACGAGGGCCGGCTGACCGTCACCGTCGCCTCGACCTTCCCGCTCGCGCAGGCCGGATCCGCCCAGGCGCTCAGCGCCGAGGGCCGCACCCGGGGGAAGATCGTGCTCCTGGTGGACTGAGAACGGACCGCGAGCGGTCATCTGCCAGCGGTGGACTCGGTCCTGTCATCCGCCAGAATGGTGCAGAACCGTTTCGGCGGCTGCCGACCCCGCCGCCCCCCCGTACGACCTGTGGAGCCCCGCACCGATGACCAGCAGTCGAGCACACGAGACGGTCGGGGCAGTCCTCGACGAGACCGACCGTCTCCTGCTCGCCCGGCTGGGCAGCGACGGCCGGGCCTCGTACGCCGAGATCGGCGCGCAGGTGAACCTCTCCGCCACCGCCGTCCGCCGCCGGATCGACCGGCTGCGGGCGCGCGGGGTGGTCCGCGGCTTCACCGTCGTCCTCGACCCCTCGGTGCTCGGCTGGCAGACCGAGGCCTTCGTCGAGGTCTACTGCCGCGAGCGGACCGCCCCGGAGGAGATCCTGGCGAGCCTGCGCCAGTTCCCGGAGGTGGTCGCCGCCTGGACGGTCACCGGCGACCCCGACGCGCTGGTCCATCTGCGGGCCGCCGACACGCGGCACCTGGAGGCCGTGATCGAGCGCATCCGGCGCGAGCCCGGGGTCCAGCGCAGCCGCTCCTCGGTCGTGCTCTCCCAGCTCATCGGCTGACCCGAACGGACCATCGCGGCCCCCCGGCGGGCCGCTCCGGCCGCCGGCCGCGGCCCGCCCCGGGGCCTGCGCAGGAATCCTGCGCCCGCCCCGGCGAAGACGCTCGAAACCTGCCTGACCAGCCGCGTTCGGACGCGCGGCGAAGGCCTCGCGCTGCCTAGGCTGATCACAACCGGCGGAGCGGTGAGACGTCCCGCCCCGCCGGCCCTCCCCCGACACCCCACAGCCGAGAGGGACCCCCGTGTCCGCAGCCCCCGACCGCATGCACCGGCCCGACAACGAGCTGGTCGACCTGGTATTCGACTACATGCGGGAGCGGCTGCAGTACGACCCCGTCCCGCTCGACCACCCCGGCGACGGCGAGCACCTGCGCACCCAGCTGGCCGGGCTGCTCAACCCGGACGGCAACAACGCGGCCGACGTGCTGAAGCTCTACGACCACGAGCTCTCCCGCGCGGTGATCTCCGCCGACAGCCCGCGCTACCTGTCGTTCATCCCGTGCGCGCCGACCAAGGCCGCCCTGCTCTTCGACATGGTCGTCTCCTGCGCCTCGCTCCAGGGCATCTCCTGGCTGGAGGCGGCCGGCGCCATCGCCGCCGAGAACCAGGTGCTGCGCCTGATCGCGGACCGGGCCGGCATGCCCGAGTCGGCCGGCGGCACCTTCGTGTCCGGCGGCTCGGCCGGCAACCTCTCCGCCCTGGTGGTCGCCCGCGACACCGCCCGCCGCCGGCTGGGCGTCGGCCCCGAGGCCCGGCTGCGGATCGCCGTCGCCGACCAGGTGCACTCCTCGGTCAAGAACACCTTCAACATCATCGGCGTGGAGGCCTTCAAGGTCCCCACCGTCGACCGCCGCTTCACCGGTGAGGCGCTGCGCGCCGCCCTGGCCGCCGACCCGAACCCGGAGACGGTGATCGCCGTCGTCGGGACGGCCGGCACCACCAACGAGGGCATCATCGACGACCTCCAGGGCCTCTCCGAGGTGGCCCGCGAGCGCGACCTCTGGTTCCACGTGGACGGCGCCTACGGCGGCGCGGGCCTCTTCGCCCCCTCCGTCCGGGCCCGCTACGACGGCATCGAGCACGCGGACTCCTTCGTGGTGGACCCGCACAAGTGGCTGTTCGCCCCGTTCGACTGCGCCGCGCTGATCTACCGCAACCCGCAGCTCGCCCGCGCCGTGCACACCCAGGACGCCTCCTACCTGGACGTGCTGCACACCGAGGGCGACGAGTGGAACCCCACCGACTACGCCTACCACCTGACCCGGCGCGCCCGCGGCCTGCCGCTCTGGTTCTCGCTGGCCGTGCACGGCACCCAGGCCTACACCGACGCGATCGAGACCGGCCTCACCCTGGCCCGCGACACCGCGCGGCTGATCCGCGACACCGAGCACCTGGAGCTGCTGTTCGACCCGCAGCTCTCCGCGGTCTGCTTCCGCCGCGTGGGCTGGACCAACGAGGACTACTACCGCTGGTCGCAGCAGCTGCTCGCGGACCAGATCGGCTTCGTCACCCCGACCGGCTGGGACGGTGAGACGGTC
The DNA here is from genome assembly GCF_042752535.1 of Kitasatospora sp. NPDC059327. Classification (NCBI taxonomy): domain Bacteria; kingdom Bacillati; phylum Actinomycetota; class Actinomycetes; order Kitasatosporales; family Streptomycetaceae; genus Kitasatospora; species Kitasatospora sp. NPDC059327. The sequence continues at coordinate 15,130 of NZ_JBHYYB010000092.1, forward strand.
GCCCGCTTCGCCTTCCTGCACCCGGGCACGACCATGGAGATGGTCCGGGAGATCCTGGACACGATGATCTAAGGCCCGTTCGCCGCCGGGGCGCTCGGCCCGGCGCCGACGGTCGTCGCTCCGATGCCCTTCGTTCCTCAGGGCCTCCTCGCTCCTCCCTTTCGGCGCCGGCGCGCCCCTTTGGCTCGCGGGCGAAGCCCGTGGGGCCGGGGGCGCGTGGCCCGTCGACACCCTCGCCGGCCCGCCCGGCGGGGGTGTGGTCGTCGGTCACAGCAGGGCGCCGTTGGGCAGGTAGGGCGCGGGCGGGCGCATCCCGCGCAGCCCCAGGTAGCCCCGCGTGCCCGGGGTCAGGCCCACCTCCAGACCGACGTCCAGCGCCCACTCCTGCTCGGCGGTCAGGTACTCCACCCGGGCCTCCACGCCGTCCGGCACCCGCGCCAGCGCCTCGCGCAGCAGCCGGGCGGCGATCCGCTTCGAGGTCGCGGCCAGCAGCTTCACCTCGCCGCCGTCCCGGTAGCAGTAGCCGCTGCCGGCCAGCGCGTCGGCGATCAGCAGCTCGTCGCAGTGGGCCAGCAGCAGCTCGTGGTCCGGCCCGTGCGCGGCGCCGCGCAGCCGCCGGTCCACCGAGTCCAGCAGGTGCCGGTGGGTGGCGTTGCCGGGGTGCACCGGGATGTCCCCGGGGTCGATCAGCCCGGCGCGGTCCACCCGCCCGCTCAGCGTCATCGCCGGGTGCAGGGTGAACCCGGCCAGCCGGTACCGCCGGGCCGCCGCCGGGGACGGCGAGGCGCAGAGCATCCCGCGCAGGCAGCCGCGCCCGTACACGGTGGCCCGCTCCAGCAGCAGCCGCCCGAGGCCCCGGCCCTGCGCCTCGGGCCGCACTACGAGCAGCGCCAGGATCCACAGGCCCTCGCGGCGCAGCGACAGCACCGCGCCGACCGGCTCGCCGTCGTGCTCCGCCAGCCAGCAGCCCTGCGGGTCGGTGCGGACGAGGTGTCTGATCCGGGCCAGCCGGTGGACCGGCGGCCGCTCCCGCCCGGCCGTGCCGGGGGAGTCGGCGAGCGAGGCGAACGAGGCGCGGGCGATGTGCTGGACGGCCTCCGCGTCGGCGGCGGTGTCCTGGACGAGGCGCAGGAGCATGCCCACCATCCTGGCCGCCGGGGTGTCCGCCCGGGGCCGGTTCCGCCGGATCGGTGGCCGGGGCGGTGTCCGACCCGCGCGGGTTGTGCGAGCATGGGGAGCGTAGGGGAGCGGGTGGCACACCCGGCCCACGAAATCATCCGCCGCCGAAGGCCACCGAAATTGCACCGCCGTCCGGGAAATGAATCCGGGCGGTCGTTGGTTGGCACTGGCGGCAGACCGTCGTCAAGACCGGGAGAAAGCAGATGACCGTCCAGGACGAGACCACCGTCGAGAGTGGCATCCTCCTTACCGATGCCGCCGCGGCCAAGGTCAAGGGCCTGCTGGAGCAGGAGGGCCGTGACGACCTCGCGTTGCGCGTTGCCGTCCAGCCCGGTGGTTGCTCCGGCCTGCGTTACCAGCTGTTCTTCGACGAGCGCTCGCTCGACGGCGACGTGCTCAAGGACTTCGACGGTGTGAAGGTCGTCACCGACCGGATGAGCGCCCCGTACCTCGGCGGCGCCACCGTCGACTTCGTGGACACCATCGAGAAGCAGGGCTTCACGATCGACAACCCGAACGCCACCGGCTCCTGCGCCTGCGGCGACTCGTTCAGCTAGTCGGCAGACGGCGAGGGCGGCCCCGGATCCTCCGGGGCCGCCCTCGCCGTTTCCGTACCGTCCTACTTCCCGCCGATCTCCGGGCCGGTCGGGTCCGGGCCGACGTGCGGGTCGCTCTCCAGGGGCACCGGCTGACCGGTCGCGAGGTCCGTCACCGCCCGGCCCATCAACGGCTGCTTCAGCTCGGCCGTCACCGTCTGCCGCTTGGCCAGCTCGGCGCAGGCCTGCCCGGCCGGCATCGGGGCCGCCACCGTGACCCGGACGTCCACCCGTCCGGGCTTGGACTCGTCCGCCTTCAGCGCGTACTTCTCGCAGATCCCGCCGTAGAACCAGACCGTGAGCTTGCTGCCGTCCACCCGGTAGGTGATCGCGGGGTGGACCGGCCCGTTCGGATCAGGCTCCCCGACCGCGATGCCCGGGGGCGTGGGCGCCGGCGTGGGGGACTGCGCCGGGCCGGTCGGCCGGGGGGCGGGCGTGTTCGCCGAGGGATCGGCCGGCGGGGTCGTCACCGGTGGCGAGGCCGTGGCGGAGGCCGACGGCGCGGCCGGGGAGGTCGCCGGGGCCGAGCCGCCGGGGGAGGGCGTGGCACTCGCCGTCGCCCGCGTCGAGCCGGACGCCGAGTCCGCGGCGGCCTTGCCGTCGCCGCCACCGCACCCGGCCACCGCCGCGGCCGCCAGCAGCAGACCCGTCAGCACCGCCGCCCGCCGTCCGCGCGACCGGCCGGCCCGTGCTCCACCGGTGCGTCGGGGCATCGTCTCCAGATCCATCTGAACATCCTCCCGAGGGTTCAGCGGCACCGCCTCGACGGCCGCACCGCGCGGATGTGACGCGCCTCGGACGAATCCGGTTCCCGCCGTCCCGCGGGCCGCCCCCGGGGTGGGATCAGACGCCGTATTCGGCCATTCCCGCGACCACCCGCAGCGCCCCGGACGGGACGCTGATGCCGAGCCGGGCGGGGGTGCCGGGCTCCGGGCCGGTCGCCAGCAGCGGCCAGAACCGGCGCAGCTGTCGCGAGGAGTCCACCAGCGAGTCCAGGGTCTCGCCGTCGGTGTCGCCCCGCAGGCCAGGCGGGACACGCAGTGGGTGGTGACTGGGCATCATCGGGCATCGCTCCGATCCACGGTGCCGCGGCCGCACTGCCACGGCTCGGTCAGGGCCTGGTCCGACCCCTGTCTGCGACCCTAGGCCGCCCGTCCGGCCCCGGCCAGGGTTACCCGGGGGTAGTACACGTTCGACGGTGTCCGGTGCCAATTCAGGCGGTCTTGCTGCGGCCCGCCCCCCGCCCGGTACCGTGAGTGGGTTCCGCCCCTTGCTATTTGTGGCCATGCCGCCCTCCTGAGGAGACTTCCCGTGCGTATCGCCGTCGCCGGTTCGATCGCGACCGACCACCTGATGACGTTCCCCGGTCGGTTCTCCGACCAGCTCGTCGCCGAGCAGCTGCACACCGTGTCGCTGTCCTTCCTGGTCGACACCCTCGACATCCGTCGCGGTGGTGTCGCGCCGAACATCGCGTTCGGTATGGGTGTCCTCGGCCTGAGCCCGATCCTGGTCGGCGCCGCCGGCGCGGACTTCGCCGAGTACCGCAGCTGGCTGGAGCGCAACAACGTGGACTGCCGCTCGGTCCACATCTCCGAGACCCGCCACACCGCCCGGTTCATGTGCACCACGGACGAGGACCACAACCAGATCGCCTCGTTCTACACCGGCGCCATGGCGGAGGCCCGCAACATCGAGCTCAAGCCGATCGCCGACCGCGTCGGCGGCCTGGACCTCGTGCTGATCGGCGCCGACGACCCGCAGGCCATGGTCCGCCACACCCAGGAGTGCCGCACCCGCGGCTTCGCCTTCGCCGCCGACCCGTCCCAGCAGCTGGCCCGTCTGGACGGCGAGGACATCCGGGAGATCGTCGACGGCGCCGCGTACCTGTTCACCAACGAGTACGAGGCCGCGCTGATCGAGACCAAGACCGGCTGGGACGCCGAGGAGATCCTGACCCGGGTCGGCACCCGGATCACCACCCTCGGCAGCAAGGGGGTGCGGATCGACCGCAAGGGCGAGCCCCCGGTGGTGGTCGGCTGCGCGCCCGAGGAGGCCAAGGTGGACCCGACCGGTGTCGGCGACGCCTTCCGGGCCGGCTTCCTGGCCGGTCTCTCCTGGGAGCTGGACCTGGAGCGCTCGGCCCAGATCGGCTGCATGCTCGCGACCCTGGTGATCGAGACCGTCGGCACCCAGGAGTACGAGCTGCGCCCGGTCGCCTTCCTGCAGCGCTTCGAGGACGCCTACGGCGCCGAGGCCGCGGCGGAGGTCCGGGCCTTCCTGGTCAAGTAACCCGCCGGGCGCACCCGCTCAGAGGGTGCGCCGCACCAGGTAGGCCGAGCCCCGGTCGCCGCCGAAGTCGGCGGCCGGGGCCTCGCCCAGGTACTCCTGGCCGCGCATGCCGCACCAGGCCGGGACGTCCAGCCGGGCCGCCTCGTCGTCGGCCAGTACCGCGACCGTCCCGCCGGCGGGCACCTCGCCGATCCGCTTGGCGAGCTCGATCACCGGCAGCGGGCACCGCTTGCCCAGCGCGTCGATCACCAGCGCGTCGATCACCAGCGCGTCGGCCACCGGCGCGTCCGGGGCCACCGGCGCGTCCGGGGCCGCCGGCGCCGGCAGCGACAGGTCCAGCCCGAGCGGGGCACGGACCCGCTCCACCACCTCGGGCAGCACCGCGAGGAACCGTTCCACATCGGCCTCGGCCGCGCCGAACGGCAGCGAGACCCGGACGTTGCCCTCGGTGAGCACCCCCATCGCGGCCAGCACATGGCTCGGCGTCAGGGTGGAGGAGGTGCAGGAGGAACCGGAGGAGACGGCGAAGCCGGCCCGGTCCAGCTCGGTCAGCAGCACCTCGCCGTCGACGTACAGACAGGAGAAGGTGACGAGGTGCGGCAGCCGCCGCACCGGGTCGCCGACCACCTCCACCTCGGGCACCGACCTCGGCACCCGGGCCCGGATCCGCTCGACCAGCGCGTGCAGCCGGGCGTTCTCCCGCTCGGCCTCGGCGCGCACCGCCCGCAGCGAGGCGGCGGCGGCCACGATCGCCGGGACGTTGACGAAGCCGGGCACCCGGCCGCCCTCGCGCTCGTCGGCCGGCAGCGGCGAGGAGTAGCGGACACCCTTGCGCACCGCCAGGACACCGACCCCGGCCGGACCGCCCCACTTGTGCGCACTGGCCGTCAGCAGTGACCAGCCGCCCGGGACGTCCACCCGCCCGGCGCTCTGCGCGGCGTCCACCAGCAGCGGGACCTCGCCGCAGAGCTCGGCCACCTCGGCCACCGGCTGCACGGTGCCCACCTCGTGGTTGGCCGACTGCAGCACGGCGAGCGCGGTGTCCGGTCGCAGCGCGGCGGCGTACCCCTCCGGAGTGACCCGTCCGTACCGGTCGACCGGGACGACGCCCACCGTGCCGCCGGCCGCCTCGTGCGACTCGGCGGTGTGCAGCACGCTGGAGTGCTCCACCGCCGAGTGCACCAGGTGCGCCCCCCGGCGCCGGCGGCCCGCCAGCGCGCCGAGCATGCCCAGCTGGACGGCCTGCGTCCCGCCGGTGGTGAAGGAGATCTCGTCGGCCCGGGTGCCGAGCACCTCGGCGACCGTCTCGCGGGCGGCGTCCAGCAGCATCCGGGCCTGCCGTCCGGCGCGGTAGAGCCGGGCGGGATCGGCCCACCCCTCGTCCAGGGCGGCGGTCAGTGCCTGCCGCGCGACGGGGTGGAGCGGGGCCGTGGACGCCACATCGAAGTACACGGTCACATTTAACGACACTCCCGGGCGGGATCCGGCCGCCGCCCGCCGCTTACCGGCCGTCAGTCGATCAACCCGAATGTCCGATTCGTCCTCATCCGACGAACCGTCACCCAGGTCGTTCGAGCTCATCCCCCGATCGGGCGTACGGACCTCTAATGCCTACGATGACCTGCGACGCAGCCCTTGCGGGGCCTGATCGGGCGACCGGGCGGCGCGTTACCGGGACCTGCCCGTCAGCAGCGCATAAGGCTGGAGTAGGGTTTGGCCCGCATAAGCATTCAAACCGTGCCCGTGGACGGGTCGCCGGGGAGGCTCACAAACCTCCGCGGGGCGACGCGAAGGCGGGCGAGACTTCGGGAAGGCGCTACGTGAGTCCCAACGGCTCCGACCGCTCGCCGCGGCGCACGATGCGGCGGAAGCTGCCTCAGGCGCTGGCACTGGGCCTCGTCATCGCGACCGCCACCGGCTGCTCGGCCAACGACCTCCCCAGGCTTGGCCTCCCGAGCCCCGTCACCGAGGAAGGGCCTCTGGTCCTCCACATGTGGCAGGGGTCCTGGATCGCGGCGCTGGTGGTCGGCGTACTGATGTGGGGTCTGATCATCTGGAGCGTGATCTTCCACCGGCGCAGCCGCACCGGCGTGCAGATCCCTCCGCAGACCCGGTACAACGTGCCCATCGAGGCGCTCTACACCGCGGTCCCCATCATCATCGTGTCGGTTCTCTTCTACTTCGTCGCCCGCGACGAGTCGAGGCTGATCGCCGTCTCCGAGAAGCCGCAGCACACGGTCAACGTGGTCGGCTTCCAGTGGAGCTGGGCGTTCAACTACGAGAACACCGAGAACCCCGACCCGGCCAACAAGGACGCGGCGTACGACGTCGGCACTCCCAAGGAGATGCCGACCCTGTGGCTGCCGGTCAACGAGAGCGTCCAGTTCCGGCTGACCTCACGTGACGTCATCCACGACTTCTGGCCCATCAACTTCCTGATGAAGATGGACGTCGTGCCGGGCGTGGTCAACAAGTTCGAGGTCACCCCGAACGTCAAGGGCGAGTACGACGGCAAGTGCGCCGAGCTCTGCGGCGTCGACCACTCGCGCATGCTGTTCAAGGTCAAGGTCGTCGACCGCGCCGACTACGACAAGCACCTGGCGGACCTGCGGGCCAAGGGCCAGACCGGCGCGTTGCCCTCCGGCATCACGACCATGGGAAGTGAAGAGAAGTGACCATCCTCAACGAGCCCGCCGCGGCCGGCGGGGGCGCCGGGGCCGTCACGGTCGGGGCGCAGCGGACCCGCAAGCCGGGTTCGACCATCATCAAGTGGCTGACCACCACTGACCACAAGACGATCGGCACGCTCTACCTGGGCACGTCGTTCGCCTTCTTCCTGATCGGTGGCATCCTCGCCCTGGTCATGCGTGCCGAGCTGGCTCGTCCCGGGACCCAGATCCTGTCGAACGAGCAGTTCAACCAGGCGTTCACGATGCACGGCACGATCATGCTGCTGATGTTCGCGACGCCGCTCTTCGCCGGCTTCGCGAACTGGATCATGCCGCTCCAGATCGGCGCCCCGGACGTGGCGTTCCCGCGTCTGAACATGTTCGCGTACTGGCTGTACCTGTTCGGCTCGACCATCGCGGTGGCCGGCTTCGTCACCCCGCAGGGTGCGGCCGACTTCGGCTGGTTCGCCTACTCCCCGCTGTCGGACGCCGTCCGCTCGCCGGGCATCGGCGCCGACATGTGGATCATGGGTCTGGCCTTCTCCGGCTTCGGCACGATCCTCGGTGCGGTCAACTTCATCACCACGATCATCTGCATGCGCGCGCCCGGCATGACGATGTTCCGGATGTCGATCTTCGTCTGGAACGTCCTGCTGACCGCCGTGCTGGTCCTGCTGGCCTTCCCGGTCCTGGCCGCCGCGCTGTTCGCGCTGGAGGCGGATCGTAAATTCGGGGCACACGTCTTCGATCCGGCCAACGGCGGGGCACTGCTCTGGCAGCACCTCTTCTGGTTCTTCGGTCACCCCGAGGTGTACATCATCGCGCTGCCGTTCTTCGGCATCGTCTCGGAGATCATCCCGGTCTTCAGCCGCAAGCCGATGTTCGGCTACTCCGGTCTGATCGCGGCCACCATCGCGATCGCCGGTCTGTCCGTGACGGTGTGGGCCCACCACATGTACGTCACCGGCCAAGTGCTGCTGCCGTTCTTCTCCTTCATGACCTTCCTGATCGCGGTCCCGACCGGTGTGAAGTTCTTCAACTGGGTCGGCACCATGTGGAAGGGCTCGCTGAGCTTCGAGACCCCGATGCTCTGGACGGTCGGCTTCCTGGTCACCTTCCTCTTCGGTGGTCTGACCGGTGTGCTCCTGGCGTCCCCGCCGATCGACTTCCACGTCTCGGACTCGTACTTCGTCGTCGCCCACTTCCACTACGTGGTCTTCGGCACCGTCGTCTTCGCGATGTTCGCGGGCTTCCACTTCTGGTGGCCGAAGATGACCGGCAAGATGCTGGACGAGCGCCTCGGCAAGATGACGTTCTGGACGCTGTTCATCGGCTTCCACGCCACCTTCCTGGTGCAGCACTGGCTCGGCGCGGAGGGCATGCCCCGCCGCTACGCCGACTACCTGGCCTCGGACGGCTTCACCACGCTGAACACCGTCTCGACCATCGGCTCGTTCCTGCTGGGCCTGTCGATCCTGCCGTTCCTCTACAACGTCTGGAAGACGGCCAAGTACGGCGAGAAGGTCGAGGTGGACGACCCGTGGGGCTACGGCCGCTCGCTGGAGTGGGCGACCTCCTGCCCGCCGCCGCGGCACAACTTCCTCACGCTGCCGCGGATCCGCTCCGAATCCCCGGCCTTCGACCTCCACTACCCGGAGATCGCGGCGCTGGACTACCTGGAGAACCACGGTGAGCCGGCCAAGCACCTCGCCGGTGTGACCCCGGCCAAGTACGACGCCCCGCAGCTCGACAAGGGCAAGAAGGAAGGCGACGCCTGATGAAGGAACAGGGCAAGATCTTCCTGGGCCTCGCGGTCTTCACGCTCGCGATGGCGATCACCTACGGCGTCTGGACCAACCACTCCGACCTCGGGGTGGAGGCCGCCGGTACCACCGCGCTGTTCCTCGCCTTCGCGCTCTGTGCCTTCATCGGGTACTACCTCGCCTTCACCGCCCGCCGGGTGGACAGCGGCGCGGGTGACAACCCCGAGGCCGAGGTCGCGGACGACTCCGGCGAGCAGGGCTTCTTCGCCCCGCACAGCTGGCAGCCGCTCTCGCTGGCGATCGGTGGCGCGCTCGCGTTCATGGGCGTGATCTTCGGTTGGTGGCTGCTCTACTGGTCGATCCCGGTCATCCTGATCGGTCTGTTCGGCTGGGTCTTCGAGTTCTACCGGGGCGAGAACCAGAACCAGTAGTCCTCCCCCTCGCACAGGGCCGGGCATCCCGCACGGGATGCCCGGCCCTTTTGCGTCCCCGGAGTGACGGCCTCACCCTCCTGGTCCAACGGAGGGTCGCTCCGATGTCGCTCTCCCGCTCCGCGTTCCTACGATCTGATCAATCGTGCGACCCCTCGGAGGCGGTCATGGCCGACAGGCGCGGTATCGCAGGCATCGGCAGCATCTCGCTGACTCTCGCAGTGCTGGCCCCACTGGCCGCCTGCTCGTCCGGTAGTGAGGACGACGCCCCGGGCGCCGTCCATCGGGTGGACGCGGCCCCGCTGGTCCACGTCTCGGCCGAGGGCACGGTCGATCCCTCCCAGCCCGTCACGGTGACCGCCCTCCCGGGCAGCCGGCTCACCGACGTGACCGTGGTCGGCCCGGACGGCCGGGTGGTGGCCGGGCAGCTCTCGGCGGACCAGCTCAGCTGGCAGACCACCGGACGGCTGAAGGCGGCCACCGCCTACACCGTCAGGATCGCCGCCACCGACGGCAAGGGCGGCCGCGGCGACACCACCGCCGGCTTCAGCACCCTGGCCGGACAGCGTCTGCTCACGGCCAAGCTCGGCCCGGACTCCTCCGGCACCGGCCTCTACGGGGTCGGCCAGCCGCTCACCGTCCAGCTGTCCGAGGCGGTGAAGGACCCGCAGGCCCGCCAGGAGGTCGAGCGCGCCCTGACCGTCACCTCGCAGCCCGCCGTCACCGGTGGCTGGTACTGGGTGGACGACAAGAACGTGCACTTCCGGCCGGCCGAGTACTGGCCGACCGGCACCACCGTCAGCCTCGTCTTCGACGGCACCGGCAGCCGGATCGCGGACGGCCTCTACGGCGGAGACCGCGCCGCGCTGGCGCTGCGGATCGGCGAGCGGGTGGAGACGGTGGTGGACGCCGCCACCCACGAGCTGACCCTGACGCGTGACGGCGAGGTCGTCCGGACCATACCGGTGACCACCGGCAAGCCGGGCTTCGACACCCGCAACGGCGTCAAGGTGGTGCTCGGACAGGAGCGCCAGGTCCGGATGAGCGGCGAGACGATCGGCATAGCCGCCGGCAGCTCGGAGGCGTACGACCTGAACGTCGAGTGGGCCACCCGGGTGACCTGGAGCGGCGAGTACGTGCACGCCGCGCCCTGGTCGGTGGGTTCGCAGGGCGTGGCGAACGTCAGCCACGGCTGTACCGGCATGAGCACCGAGAACGCGAAGTGGTTCTACCAGAACACCCGGGTCGGTGACCTCGTCACGGTGGTCAACAGCCACGGCGCGAGCATGGAGCCGTTCGGCAACGGCTTCGGGGACTGGAACATCGCCTGGACCGACTGGGTCAAGCACAGCGCCCTCGGACAGCCGCTCAGCACCATGGCGCCGGCCACCCGGGCCCCCGCCAACGGGATGATCCGCCCGGAGATCTGACCCCCCCTCCCGGCCCCTCCCGGCCCCGCTCCGGCGCGCTCAGCCCTGCCGGCCGGGCTCCCGGTGGGCCAGCCGCAGGGCGGTCTCCACGGCCGCCAGCGCGTCCGCCGTCGACACCCCGAGCCGGTGGACGCGTTCGGCGTACTCGGTGGCCGCGGCGGCCGTCAGCCGGTGCGCGGTGTCACCGGTGGCGGCGATCAGGGTGCCGCGCCGGCCGTGCGTCTCCACCACGCCGTCCGCCTCCAGCTCGCGGTAGGCCCGCGCCACGGTGCCGGCCGCCAGCCCGAGCCGCTCGGCCAGGGCCCGGACGGTGGGCAGCCGCAGCCCGGTCGGCAGCTCGCCGGTGCGGGCCCGCTCGGCGATCTGCTCCCGGATCTGCTCGTACGGGGGAGTGGCGGCGGCGGGGTCGACGGACAGCTCCACGAGGGCTCCTGGGGGTGGGACGGACGGGGAAAGCCCGAGGGCCGCCGACCAGGAAGAACTCTGGTCAGCGGCCCTCGGGGGTGACGCGGGGGTGCGTACGGGATCAGTGGTGGCCGTGGCCGCTGGTGATCTCGTGGTGCTCCTCGGCGGTCGGCTTGGGGATCCGGCTGCCCTCGCCGTAGAAGCCGCGGGAGAGCTTCGCCCGGGTGCGGGTGAGCAGCCCGGCCTTGGCGGCCACGCCGTTCTCGTCCGTCTCGGCCGGCAGCTCGAACACGGGCGGCTGCTCGTGCGAGGTGAGCGTGTGCAGGTCGGCCTGCGGCAGCTGCGCGTGCACCTCGATGAACTCGCCGTGCGGCAGGCGCTTGATGACGCCCGTCTCGCGGCCGTGCAGCACCTTCTCCTTGTCGCGGCGCTGGAGGCCGAGGCACCAGCGCTTGGTGACGATGAAGGTGAGCACCGGCACCACGAAGAAGCCGACCCGGACGAAGTACGTGATGTCGTTGATCGACAGGTGCAGGTGGGTGGCGAACAGGTCGTTGCCACCACCGACCAGCAGCACCAGGTACAGGCTGATCCAGGCGGCGCCCAGCGCGGTGCGCACGGGGGCGTTGCGCGGGCGGTCCAGGATGTGGTGCTCGCGCTTGTCGCCGGTGACCCAGCCCTCGATGAACGGGTAGACCGCGATCGCGACCAGGACCAGCGGGAAGATCATCAGCGGGACGAAGACACCCAGGTTCAGGGTGTGGCCCCACAGGCCGATCTCCCAGCCCGGCATGACACGGATCAGGCCCTCGGAGAAGCCCATGTACCAGTCCGGCTGGGCGTCCGTGGACACCTGGTCGGGGCGGTACGGGCCGTACGCCCAGATCGGGTTGATCGTGGCGATCGCCGAGATGGCGGCGATCAGACCGAAGACCAGGAAGAAGAAGCCGCCGGCCTTGGCCATGTAGACCGGCATCAGCGGCATGCCGACGACGTTCTTCTCGGTCTTGCCCGGGCCCGCCCACTGGGTGTGCTTGTGGTAGAAGACCAGGATCAGGTGCGCGACCAGCAGGCCGAGCATGATGCCGGGGATCAGCAGCACGTGGATGGTGAAGAACCGCGGCACGATGTCGTGGCCGGGGAACTCGCCGCCGAACAGGAACATCTGGATGTAGGTGCCCACCAGCGGGACGGCGAGGATCGCGCCTTCCATGAAGCGGATACCGGTACCGGAGAGCAGGTCGTCGGGCAGCGAGTAGCCGAAGAAGCCGTCGAACATGCCCAGGATCAGCAGCAGGAAGCCGAAGACCCAGTTGATCTCACGCGGCTTGCGGAACGCGCCGGTGAAGAACACGCGCATCATGTGCACGAGCATCGCGGCCACGAAGACCAGCGCGGCCCAGTGGTGGATCTGGCGGACCAGCAGACCGCCGCGGACCTCGAAGCTGATGTCCACCGTCGACGCGTACGCCTCGGACATCGGGATGCCCTTGAGCGGGATGTACGAGCCGTCGTAGATGACCTCGCCCATGCTGGGCTTGAAGAACAGCGTCAGGTAGACACCCGTGAGGATGATGATGACGAAGGTGTAGAGGCAGATCTCGCCCAGCATGAAGGACCAGTGGTCCGGGAAGATCTTCCGCAGGTTGGCCTTGGCGAGGGAGTAGATCCCCAGCCGGCCGTCCGTCCAGTCAGCGGCCTGCTCCCACTTGTTGGCGGGATTGGCACGGGTGCTGCCGGCGGGCTTGGCGGCACCGGAGGTGGTGGTGCTGCTCGCGCTACTCATCGAGCACGCTCCCAGTAACTCGGGCCGACGGGCTCGTCGAAGTCGCCGGTGGCGACCAGGAAGCCCTTCTCGTCAGTGGTGATCTTCAGCTGCGGCAGCGGGTGGCCGGCCGGGCCGAAGATCACGCGCGCGCCGTCGGCCAGGTCGAAGGTCGACTGGTGGCAGGGGCAGAGCGCGTGGTGGGTCTGCTGCTCGTACAGGCTGATCGGGCAGCCGACGTGGGTGCAGATCTTGGAGTAGGCGAGGATGCCCTCGAAGCCCTTCTCCCGGGACTCGTCGTCCTTGATGTCCTGCGGTGCGATGCGCACCAGCATCAGGGCGTCCTTGGCGATCTGCTGCTGGAAGTCCTCGTCGTGCGTGCTCAGACCCTCCGGCATGGCGAAGGTCAGCGAGCCGACGATGAGGTCCTCGGCCTTCATCGGCTGGTTGGTGTTCATGTTGATGAGCTGCAGCGGCTTGGCGTCGGTGGCCTCGCGCCAGCCGGTGTGCGCCAGCTTGTCCTCGGGCAGCGGGCCCAGGTCGCGCAGCAGCACCACGCCGGAGAGCGGCACCAGCGCCATCGAACCGATGAGGGTGTTGCGGATCATCTTGCGGCGGCCGAAGCCGGACTCGGCGGCGCCGGTCTTGAACTGCTCGATGACGTCCGCGCGGACCTCGTCGTCGGCCTCGATCGCGTGACGCTCGGCCGGGATCTCGTGGTCCGACATCAGCGTGCGGGCCCAGTGGACCGCGCCCGCGCCGATGCAGAACAGCGCGACACCGAGCGTCATCCCCAGCGCGAAGTTCAGCGCGCTGACGTGGCCCAGCGGCCAGATGAAGACGATCTTGTCCGGGTCGATGGCCACGTAGGAGGCGATGAAGCCCACGGTGGCGAGCATCGAGACCACGAACATCAGCGAGACCTGGCGCTCGGCCCGCTGGGCGGCCCGCTCGTCGATGTCGGTGCGACGCGGTGCGTGGGCCGGCAGACCCGGGTCGGCGAACGGATCGCCGTGGGCGGCCACCTCGTGGTGTCCGGCGGAGCCGTGCGACTCCGGGAGCTTGTCTTCTGACATGTCGTGGCTCATGACTTCTTGGCCTTGGTGGTGTGGGCGGCGACCCAGATCGCGACCGCGATGAGCGTGCCGAGACCGAAGATCCAGCCGAACAGACCCTCGGTCACCGGACCGAGGCTGCCGAGCGTGAGACCGCCGGGGTTGGGCTCATCGTTGGTGGTGTGGCGGACGAAGGCCACGATCTGCTTCTTCTGCTCCTCGGGCATGGTGGTGTCCGGGAACGACGGCATGTTCTGCGGGCCGGTCTGCATGGCCTCGTAGATGTGCTTGGCGTCCACACCCTCCAGCGACGGGGCGTACTTGCCCTTGGTCAGGGCACCGCCCTGGCCGGCGAAGTTGTGGCACTGGGCGCAGTTGGTGCGGAACAGCTCGCCACCCTTGGACAGGTCCTCGGGGTTGGTCGAGGTGTACTGCTCCTCGGTCGGGATGACCGGGCCGGGGCCGAGCGAAGCCACGAAGGCGGCGAGCTGGTCGATCTCCGCCTGCGAGTAGATGTTCTTCTTGGCCGGCACCTGGGCGCCGGGCTGCTGGGCCGGCATGCGGCCGGTGCCGACCTGGAAGTCGACCGCGGCGGAGCCGACGCCGACCAGGCTCGGACCGTCGCTGCTGCCCTGGCCGTTCAGGCCGTGGCAGGAGGAGCAGCCCACGGCGAAGAGCTTCTTGCCCTCATCGATCGCGAGCGACTGCGCGGCGACGTCGGCCTGCGCCTTGTCGGCGGGCGCGAACGCGGCGTACAGCCCCCCGGTTGCCGCCAGGGCGAGAAGTAGGACGACCAGCGCCGCCAATGGGTGGCGCCGTCGTGCGGAGAGCTTTTTCACGGAATAACCCCGGTGTCAGGATCTGGTCGACTGGTGGGTGCACCCGGCGGCCGGTCTGGCCGGCACGAGGCTGCCTGTCTAGGGCTGCGCGCGCGGTCGGTCGGTTGGGAGCGTAGGCACCGGCAAATCGGGCCGTCGCCGGTGAGGGCGGGACCCGGGGCCGGTGGCCAGCGACCTGATCAGCTGGTTACTTGATCAGGTAGATGGTCGCGAACAGGCCGATCCACACGACGTCGACGAAGTGCCAGTAGTACGACACCACGATCGCGGCGGTGGCCTGCTCGTGCGTGAAGCGCTTGGCTGCGTACGTCCGTCCGAGGACCAGCAGGAAGGCGATCAGACCACCCGTCACGTGCATACCGTGGAAGCCGGTGGTCAGGTAGAACACCGTGCCGTACGGGTCGGAGGACAGCGAGAGGCCGTCCTTCTTGACCAGCTCGGTGTACTCGAAGATCTGGCCGCCGATGAAGATCGCGCCCATCACGAAGGTGATGACGAACCACGAGCGGAGCTTCTTCACGTCCCCGCGCTCGGCAGCGAACACGCCGAGCTGGCAGGTCAGGGAGGAGAGCACCAGGATCGTGGTGTTGACCGAGGAGAAGGGCACGTTGAGGGCGTGTGCCTTCTCGCTCCAGAACTCGGCTCCCTTGACGGAGCGGAGCGTGAAGTACATCGCGAAGAGGGCCGCGAAGAACATCAACTCGGAACTGAGCCAGACGATCGTTCCGACGCTGACCATGTTCGGCCGGTTGACCGATCCGTGCGCGTGCCCGGTTTCTACTGCTGTTGCTGTCGCCACGACGGACATTATGTCGGTCCCTTATTCCGTCTTCACGCCGGGGGGTGTCCCTCGGAGTGTCCGGTGCGTGCGGTATGCCCCGGTGGGGCCCGGGGGGACGCCCCGATGGCGGCTGAGCAGCGGCGTGTCCCTTTTCTGACGGTTCCTCGAAGGTGTCTTCGACCCTGTTGCCCAGCGTGTCGCTCCACTCCTTCGGGGGTCGCCGGGAGTAAGGGATCGGCCGTTCCGTCGGCCGTACGGGTGGACCGCGTCAGCGGGGGTGACGGCCTGTCCTCCGGGCGGGTGAGTCCCGGGCGGGCCGTGGGCGCGGCGGCTTGAGACGGATCGCGCGGGAGTGGCTCGGCGGGCGGTGATCGGGAGTAGCATCCGGGATGAGGCGAACGTGGTCCGGATCACACGTGAGGGAGCAGGGCCCATGGCGGACACCACCGGCGAGACGCTGACCGTTCTCGTCTACAGCCACGACCGCAACACCCGTGAGCAGGTGCTGACGGCCCTCGGCCGGCGGCCCGCCGAGGATGTTCCGGAGCTGACCTACCTGGAGTGCGCGACGACCCCCGCGGTGCTGAAGGCGCTGGAGAAGGGTGGCGTGGACCTCTGTGTCCTGGACGGCGAGGCGGTGCCGGCCGGCGGCCTGGGGCTCGCCCGGCAGCTGAAGGACGAGATCTACGGCTGCCCGCCGGTGCTGGTGCTGATCGGTCGGCCGCAGGACTCCTGGCTGGCCGCCTGGAGCCGGGCGGACGCGGCCATCTCCCGCCCGGTGGATCCGGTGGCGCTGGCCGAGGCGGCCGCCACCCTGCTCCGGGCCCGGCTGGCGAAGCGGGCGCCGGCCGCCCGCTAGGGCGGCGCGTCTCAGTACGAGAGAAGTGAAGGCCGCGGCGGGGCGATGGCGTCCCGCCGCTCGATAGGCTGGCTCCATCCTTACGGAGATCCCCTCGGGGAACCGACGAGAGCTGGAGTCAGCCATGGTGAACGTGAACCCTGCGAACGGCGGCAAGGACCCCGTGCAGGTGGTCCGCACCTGGCCGGACATCCTCTCGGCGCTGCTGCGGGGCGAGGACCTGGACCGGGCGGACACCGCCTGGGCGATGGACCGGATCATGAGCGGCGAGGCCTCCGCCGTGCAGATGGCCGGCTTCATGGTGGCCCTGCGGGCCAAGGGCGAGACGGTCGACGAGATCGTCGGCCTGGTGGACTCGATGTACGCGCACGCCGAACCGCTCTCCATCCCCGGCCCGGCGGTGGACATCGTGGGCACCGGCGGCGACCGGGCGAAGACCGTCAACATCTCCACCATGTCGGCGATCGTCGCGGCGGCGGCCGGCGCCAAGGTGGTCAAGCACGGCAACCGGGCCGCCTCCTCGGCGAGCGGCTCCTCGGACGTGTTGGAGAAGCTCGGCGTCAGGCTCGACCTCTCCGCCCGGCGGGTCGCCGAGGTGGCCGAGGAGGTGGGGCTGACCTTCTGCTTCGCGGCCAAGTTCCACCCCGCGATGCGGCACACCGCCCCCGCCCGCAGTGGCCTCGGGGTGCCGACCGCGTTCAACACCCTCGGTCCGCTGACCAATCCGGCCAAGGTGACCGCGCACGCGATCGGCTGCTTCGACACCAGGCTGGCGGCCCTGATCGCCGGGGTGCTGGCCCGGCGCGGATCCACCGCGCTGGTCTTCCGCGGCGACGACGGCCTGGACGAGCTGACCGTCACCACCACCTCGCGGATCTGGATCGTGCGCGACGGCGAGGTCACCGAGACCTCCTTCGACCCGCGGGACGTCGGCGTCGAGCTGGTCGGCATCGAGGCGCTGCGCGGCGGGGACCCGGCCTTCAACGCGGACGTCGCCCGCCGGCTGCTGGCCGGGGAGCGCGGGCCGGTGCGGGACGCCGTCCTGATGAACACGGCGACGGCGCTGGTCGCGCTGGACCTCACCGACGCGCCGCTCACCGAGCAGCTGGCGGCCGGGATGGAGCGGGCCGCGGCGGCCATCGACTCGGGCGCCGCGCAGGATCTCCTGCGGCGTTGGGCGGAGGCCACCGCCAAGGCGTGAGACGGCGGCCGGGGCCCGCGGGGACGCCCCCGCGGGCCCTTCGCGTGCCCGCGTGCCTGTCCGGGGCACCGGTGACCTGCGGACGAGTGGGCGGGCCGATGGGCGGCCGTCCGAATGGTGGACATCTGTTTGACCAGTCGGCGGACCCGACCTAGAGTCTTCGCCAGGTCATGAGTGACAGTGCAAAGCCCCAGCTGGCTGTCCGGCAACCCTCCGTCCGTGGCGGGGTGCCCTGGGTGAGGACCGGGTCTCGCGGCAATCCGTCCGCGCGACAAGCGCGGACGCCGGCTGACACGCACTCCGGGGTCCTTACCCGTCGAAGGAGTGCACTCCCATGTCCGTCGCCACCGAAATCTGCGCCCCGCTCCCCGTCCTCGGCCACGACGTCGAGGTCCCGCTGGTCAACGGTGACAAGGTCACCTACGCCGCGCTCGACTACGCCGCCAGCTCCCCGGCCCTGCAGCGGGTCTGGGACGACGTCGCGGCCTACGCCCCCTACTACGGCAGCGTGCACCGGGGCGCCGGCTACCTCTCCCAGCTCTCCACCGACCTCTTCGAGCAGAGCCGCCGCACCGTCGCGGACTTCCTCGACCTGCGCGAGGGCGACCAGGTGGTCTTCACCCGGGCCACCACCGACTCGCTCAACCTGCTGGCCGGCGCGGTGCCGGCCGGTACCCGGGTCTTCGCCTTCGAGACCGAGCACCACGCCTCGCTGCTGCCCTGGCGCCACGCCGGCCTGAGCGTCACCTACCTGCGCGCCCCGCGCTCCCGGGCCGAGGCGGTCGCCGCCCTGGACGCCGCGCTGGCCGAGGCCCCCGAGGGCCCCAAGCTGTTCTGCGTCACCGGCGCCTCCAACGTCACCGGCGAGCTGTGGCCGGTCGCCGAACTGACCGAGACCGCCCACCGGCACGGGGCCCGCGTGGTGCTGGACGCCGCGCAGCTCGCCCCGCACCACCGGGTCTCGGTGCGCGAGCTGGGCGTGGACTGGATCGCGTTCTCGGGGCACAAGATCTACGCGCCGTTCGGCGCGGGCGTGCTGGCCGGCCGGTCCGACTGGCTGGACGAGGCCGAGCCGTACCTGGCGGGCGGCGGCGCCACCCGCACGGTGGCCCGGGAGGCCGACGGCTCGGTGGCCGTGCAGTGGCACACCGGCCCGGCCCGGCACGAGGCCGGTTCGCCGAACGTGATCGGCGCCTACTCCATCGCCTCGGCCTGCCGGGCGCTGACCGAGGCCGGCTTCGACGCGCTGGAGGCCCGCGAGCAGCAGCTGATCGCCCGGCTGAAGGCCGGTCTGGCGGAGGTCCCGCAGGTGCGGGTGCTGAACCTGTTCGGCGCGGACTCGGCCCGGGTGGGCGTGCTCTCCTTCGTCGTCCAGGGCTGGAACAGCTCGCACTTCTCGGCCGCGCTCTCCGCCGAGTACGGCATCGGGGTGCGCGACGGCCTGTTCTGCGCCCACCCGCTGGTGCGCACCCTGCTCGGCGACGAGGACGTGGCGCCGTCCGAGTGCGGCGCGCCCGAGTCGTCGCTGCCGGGGGAGCGCAGCCTGAACGCGATCCGGGTCAGCTTCGGCGCGGGCACCCCGGACGAGCACATCGACCGGTTCCTGACCGCCGTCCGCGAGCTGGTCACGGACGGCGCGGCCTGGAACTACCGCAACGAGGGCGGCCGCTGCGTCGCCACCGTGCAGGTCGACAGGGGCCGCCGCGCGAGCTGAGCGGGGGAGGGGCTACTCGCCCAGGCCGAGCGCGAAGGCGGTCTCCAGGTCGTGCTGGGAGTAGGTGCGGAAGGCGATCTGGGTCTCGGTGTGGGCCACGCCCGGGACCTTGTTCAGCCGGCCGGGGATCACCTCGGCCAGGTCGTCGTGCCGGCGCACCCGCACCATCGCGACCAGGTCGTAGCCGCCGGTCACCGAGTAGACCTCGCTGACGCCCTCGATGGCCGCGATCGCCTCGGCGATCTCCGGGATGCGGTCGACGCTGGTCTTGATCAGGACGATGGCGGTGATCACTGTTCGGGCTCCTTTGTGAGGTGTCGCCAGGGTATCGGGCGTCAGCCGGGCCGTCGCGAGGGGCGGGTGGCCAGCGTGCAGGCGTACAGGAACCCGGCCGAGAAGCCGATCACATGGACCAGGTAGGCGACGCCGGGCCCCGCCGCGTGCACCGACCACCACTGGAGCGCGAACCAGAGGCCGAGCACCAGCCAGGCCGGGAAGCGCAGCGGCAGGAAGAGCAGCAGCGGGACGAGCGTGGTCACCCGGGCGCGCGGATGGAGCCGCAGATAGGCGCCGAGCACGGCGGCGATCGCCCCCGAGGCGCCGATCAGCACCCGGGTGGAGTCCGGCGAGTGGGCCTCGGCCAGCGCGAAGCCGTACGTCGCCACCGAGCCGGCCGCCAGGTAGAAGAGGGCGAACCGGGCCCGGCCCAGGCGTTCCTCGACCGTGGGGCCGAAGACCTGGAGGAAGAGCAGGTTGCCCAGCAGGTGCAGCCAGCCGGCGTGCAGGAAGAGCCCGCTGAGGACCGACAGGGCCGGATGCTTGCCCGGGGTCGGGGCGGCCGGGCAGCCCGGCACCGGATCGGGGGCCTCGGCCAGCTGCCCGGCGCTGAGCGGGCGCCCGGCCAGCAGCTCGGCCGGGACGGCGCCCCAGCGCTGCTCGTAGCGCTGCTCCGCGCAGACCCGGTCCTGCCCCCGGCCGTAGAGCGGGTTGAGCCCGGCCGCCGGGCCGAGCAGGAACACCAGGACGTTGAGCGCGATCAGCGCGTAGCTGACGGCCGGAACGGGCGCGGCCGGGCGGCCGCCCCGCGCACCGGTGTGGTCGAGGACCGGGATCGCCATGCGACCAAGCATCCCTCCGTCCGGTGCCTGCCACACCGCGCTGTACGGCAGGTGGACCACCCCCGCGATCGCCGTGACCGGTGGCCGGGGTGGTTGCCCCAGGCAATAGGCTTGGGGCGGGCATTCCCGTCTCCCGCCGCCGATGCCGGGGCTCCGGGGGGAGCGCCTGAGCCCACCCAGGGACCACCCGAGAGACATCTCGCGTGCCTAACTAGTCAAGCCGTCGCGGCCAGAGCCGCTGAGGGACCGGAGGTGAACGCATGTTGTTCGTCGAAGAGCTGC
>NZ_JBHYYB010000093.1:0-35228 GCF_042752535.1 Kitasatospora sp. NPDC059327
GCTGGGGGGGGTGGGGGGGGGCCGGCCCCCCGGCGGGGGGGGGGGCCCCCCCCCGGCTGCCGGGCGTGGTTCCGACGGGAGCCCGTTCCCCCGGCCGCCGACCGTCGTCGTGCGTCCGGCCGACCACCGACTCCCAGGACTCGCGCGAGGCCGTCTCGACGCCGGGCCACCGGCGCATCCCCCTCGTCAACGGGCGAAACCCAGGAGGAGACATGACATCCACGGCCGACACACCCGCCCGCCAGGACGGCCACCACCGTGCGGAACCGGAGCCGGCCCTGCGGCACCTGGCGGTCATCCTCGACGGCAACCGCCGCTGGGCCCGTGACCACGGACACACCACCCTGGAGGGCATCCAGCTCGGCGGGGAGCGGGTCCTGGACCTCCTCACCTGGTGCCAGGACATCACCGACCTGACCACCCTCACCCTGTGGCCGCTGTCCACCGAGAACTTCCAGCGACCCGCCACCGAACTGGACCGGCTGCTCCAGGTCATCACCGACATCACCCAGGCCATCGCGGCCACCCGCCGCTGGCGCATCCGCTACCTCGGTACCCCGCAGCGCCTTCCGTCCCAAAGCACCAGGATCCTCAAGGACGCCGCCGAGCGGACCCGGCACCTCAAGGGTCCGGTGTGCAACCTCGCCATCGCCTACGGCGGCCGCGACGAGATCGTCCGCGGCGTGCAGAACCTGATCATCAGCCACCAGAGGGCGGGCACCCTCCAACACCTGGTCCAGCACTTCGGCCCCGACGACATCGGCCGGCACCTGGACACCGCCGGCCAGCCCGACCCCGACCTGGTCATCCGCACCGCCGGCGAACAGCGCCTCTCCGGCTTCATGCCCTGGCAGAGCGCCTACGCCGAGCAGTACTTCTGCCCCACGCCCTGGCCCGCCTTCAGCCGGGCGGACCTGGACACCGCACTGGACTGGTACCGCCGGCGCATCCGCAACTACGGCCGCTGACCGGGCGGCCGCCCCGGGCACACGGCCACCGACACGCGCCACCATCCCGAAACGCCACCACTGACACGCCCGTCGAGAGGCACGAGCCCATGACCGCCACACCGGAAGCACTGCGACTCCCCTACCTCCACTATCCCTACCCGCCGGAGCTCAATCCCGCGGCGGACCGGGCCGAGGACAAGATGATCGACTGGCTGACCGGACGCGGCCTGCTGACGGACCCCGACCACCGCGAGGTCTTCCGGCGCAGCGGCTTCGCCGAAGTCGTCGGCCGTGAGTACCCCGACGCCGACCCCGACGGGTTGAGCATGGTGACGAACCTGTACGCCTGGGTGTTCATCGTCGACGACTCCGTCTGCGACTCCGGGATCCTGGGCCGCGACCTCGCCAAACTGGCCGTCTTCTACTCCTGGATGCGCGAGATCATGGAACTGGGCAGCCCGACCGTCGCCGAGGACCTCGGTCGCACCGTCACCAGCGAGCTGGACGAGGCCGGCCGGCAGCTGTGCTACCGCCTCGCCCAAACCGGACACGACGTCTTCCAGCACATCGCCACGCGGTCCAGCCCGACCCAGTACATGCGCTTCGTCGCCGCGATGGACTACTACTTCCTCGGCACGCTGTGGGAGGCCGGCCACCGTCTCCACGACACGATGCCGACCCCGGGGGAGTACGTCGTCGGACGGCGCATGACGAGCGCGACCCCGCTCGGGCTCTCCCTCCAGGACATCGCCGCCGGCTACGAGGTCCCCGCCCACGAGTACGAACACCCCGCGGTCCGCGAGCTGAGGTGGATCACCAACAACGTCATCTCCTGGTGCAACGACGTGTTCTCCTACCGCAAGGAACACGAACCCGAGGGCCCCCTGCCGCTCAACCTGCCCACCGCCCTGGCGTGGCACGGCGGCCTGGACCCGCAGGCCGCCATCGAGGAGACCGCCCGGCTGCACAACAGGGAGGTCGAGGCCTATCTCACGGCGGAGGCCCGGGTGGCCGCCTGGGCCGGTCCCCAGTTGAGCCGCTTCCTACCCAGCATGCGGGCCATGCAGCGCGGCTTCTACGACTGGGGGCGCACGAGCCCGCGTTACAGCGTCGACCGCTACTTCGGAGCAACTCCTCCCACCCGGTGACCCGGTGACGGCCTCGCGGTGGCCGCCGTTGTGGGGCGCCTGACGGCCGTCTTGTCCGCGCCGGAGCGGAGCCCGTGCTTGCGGGCGGCCCGGTCGAGGAGCACGACGAGGTCGCTCTGTGACCACCCGCGCAGTTCACGGGCGTAGGCGAGGGGGTGCCGGATCGGGTCGTCCACGGGGCCAATTCCATCAGCGACAGTGACAGGCAGCCTACTGTGCGCGAGCGCGGGGCAACCCCGGGACTACAGACAATGCCTTTCCAGGAAAGCGGAGTTGGCGCTGTACTCGACACGCATCGACAGGTTTCCTCACGAAGCGGAAGGAGTTGGCCCATGAAACGACGCGCGGCGGTCATCGGCCTCGGACACCAGGCACTCGAAGACCACCTTCCCGGCCTGCTCGCCTCCAACCGGGCCGAGTTGGTCGCGGTCTGCGACCGCGACCCGGACACCCTGCGGGCCCAGCTGGACACGCACCACGTCCCGGGCTTCACCCGGGCCGCCGACCTGCTGGACGACGTGGCGCCGGACTTCGTCATCGTCGCCGTCCCGCACCACGCCGGCCGGGCCGTGATCGAGGAGTGCGCCGTCCGAGGCGTGCACGCTCCGCGGTCGTCCGGTCCTCCCTCGGGAACTGCCGGACGGCCGTCGTCGACACCACGGGGTCGAGCTGGCGGGGGAGGGATAGGGGATGGGGGGTGGGAGCGAGGCCCCGGCGGGCCCAGACTGGCTGCGGTGGGCGGCGTCCCGGGCTGCCCTCGCCGGGCACGGCGCGGCGGCGGCGAGTAGGGAGCGTGGTGACGCGGGCAGCGTCGCCGGTCGGCGTGTGCGCAGCCGTCCGGGCCTCTCGTGGGTTCGGCCCCGGAGCAGGAGATCTTGCGGTGGCCCCTGCCACAGGTGAGCTCGCCCCACCGTTCGGAGCCGAAGGATTTCCGGCGTGCTGGCCGCGGGACCTCCGAACCGGGGGAGCGGGGCGCGCCGTGGACGACGGCGGTGGCCAGTCCGCCCCGAAACAGGATGTGAGCGTCCGTCGGGTGCGAAGTGACGTGTTCGCCGCAGGGATACGGCGTGCGGCACGCGCGGGAGGCCTCGCCGGCGGGACCGGGCCCGGCGAACGGGGCGCACGGCGGTCGGTACCGGAACGGCGCCGCCGTCACCGGCCGACGGCCCCCCGGTGACCAGGACGCTGGGACTCCGAAGCCGGAGGGGCCGCCCGGACCTGGGCCAACCCGATAGCAGATCGTGATACACCTGCCGCCTTCGACGTCCGAGCCGGATGGGAGGATCCCGTTCCCCGCCCGCTTCCGGTCCCGTCCGTGGACACCGGTCGCGCCGCCTCGCCCCCTCCGAGGAGCACCCCCCATGCGCCATCTCCCCTGCCCGCCGCCCCGCCGCCGGGGCCTGCCGGCCGCCGCCGTCACCGCCGCCTCGGCCCTGCTGCTCACCGCCTGTGCCGGCTCGGGCGCCCCGAAGAGCGCGGGTGAGAAGGCCCGGGCGGCCGTGCCCGAGGCGCAGCGGTCCGCCGGGGTGCTGCGGGTCGGCTCCGACCTGAACTACCCGCCGATGGAGTTCCGCGGCTCCGACGGTGGGCCGGACGGCATCGACCCGGACCTGGCGGACGCGTTGGGGACGGTTCTCGGTCTGCGGATCGAGATCGTCGACACGCCGTTCGACAAGCTGATACCGGAGCTCAACGCGGGGCGGTTCGACGTGGCGATGTCGGCGATCAGCGACACGCCCAAGCGCCGCAACGCCCTCGGCGACAGCGGGATCCCGACCGGTCAGCCGGGCGTGGACTTCGTCGACTACTTCATGGCCGGCACCTCGATCATCGTGCGCAAGGGCAACCCGAAGGGGATCCGGACGCTGGACGACCTCTGCGGCCAGACGGTCGCGGTGCAGCGCGCCACCACCCAGGACGACATCGTCACCCACCAGGTCCCCGCCTGCGCCCGGGAGGGCAAGACGCTCCAGGTGCACCGCTTCGACGACGACGCCCAGGCCCTCGCGGAGGTGGCGGCCGGTACGGCGGCCGCCGATCTCAACGACCTCCCGGCGGCGGCGTACGCGGCCAGGACGACGGACGGCGGCACCCGCTTCGAGGTGGCGGGCACCCAGTCGCAGTCCAGCCCGTACGGGATCGCCGTGAACAAGACCGACACCGGGCTGCGGGACGCGCTGGTCAAGGGCCTGGACGAGCTGATGCGCAACGGCCAGTACGACACGATCCTCGCGAAGTGGGACGTCAGCGCGGGCGCGGCCCAGGCGGCCGCGGTCAACGGCGGGCTCTGACCGGGGCCCTCGGGGCGAACGGCAGGGCCGTCGCATCGGATCCGAACCCCCGCCCGTCCGGGGAAGAGGGGCTGCGGGACCGGGTACCGACGGGAGGTCCCACCCGGTCCGTCGGTGCCCGGAGCGTAGCGGAGGTGTGCCTGCCTCGGCCGGAGCGGTCGGCCTTGAGCGCTCGGTGGGGGACGAGGCCCGGCCTGGGCCGGTCCGCCGGAGGCCGACCCACCAGGAGGTGGGTCGGCTTTCCGGTCATGCCGACGGCGTCGCCGGCGCCGGGACGGTCACGGTGCGGTGCCCTGCGTCACGGTGCGGTGCGGTGCCGCTGGTAGAGGCCGATCTCGGCGGCCGAGGCGTAGCCGGCGCCGTTGGCGGCTCGTGTGGTCCTCAGGCGGAGGTGGCGGGTGGTGGTGTCGGGGAAGGTGATGGTCTTGACGCCCGGACCGGGCGGGAAGGTGCCGCTCGCCACCGCCGTCCAGGTGGTGCCGTCCGTGCTGGTCAGGACCTGGTAGTCGGCCATGGTGCCGTTGGTGCCGCCGTCCTCGCGCGGAAGGTAGTCGAGCCGCCCCACGGTTCGGGACCGGCCCAGGTCGATGCCGATCCAGTGCGGCATGGGGGTGATGCCGGTGCCGTACTGCGTGTGCCAGATGGTGGAGTTGTTTCCGTCGATGGCGTTGGCGGCTTGACCGCTCTCCCGTACGGTCTCGGCGCTGTCGGCGGTGGCCGTCCAGCCGTCGCGGGGGATGGCGGTGTAGGCGGCGGTCTCGGTGGTGGGTACGGCCTCGAACACGGCCACCTCGTGCGGCTGCAGGGTGACGGCGGCCGGTGTACCGCGTTGGGCGGTGAAGGCGGCGTGCAGGCCGTCCTTCTCGGTGAAGCGGTACGTGTCCCGCGTGCCTGCGGGCAGTTCGAAGACCTGCTGCGGGTCCACCGCGAAGGTCTTCGTCGTGGCCGAGGGATTGCGCAGCATCAGGAGGCCCTTGGAGGCACCGGCGGTGGAGTTCCACGCGGCGGTGCCGTAGACGTCGCCGACTGCCGCGTCGCCGCCGATCCAGCGGACGTCGGAGAGCAGGTCCTGGTTGGCGCGGGCCCACTTGGCGTTGGCGGCCAGGGTGTCCCAGAACCAGGCTGCTCCCGGCACGTCGGGGCGGACCAGTGTGTTGCGGACGTAGAGTTCCTGCAGTCCCATTCCTTGCGCGAAGTAGGAACGGATGTCGTTCGAGACCTCGTCGCGGACCGACCGCTTCGAGAGGTCGTGGTCGGCGCTGAACTGGGGGGCCCGGTCGGAGAAGACGATGCCGTGGTTCATCACGGCGGGGACGGGGAAGAGCGGGTTCTGGGTGGCGATGTTCCGGAACGTCTGGGAGTCGCGGTAGTTGACGTACTTCTCCTGGGGGGAGCCGTCGCCGGTCTGGCCCACGTCCTCGCCGTCGCGCCAGATCGAGTCCACGTACCAGAGCCAGTAGGGGGAGCCCCAGGTGCCCACGGTGGCGTTGACCCAGACGTTCTTGTTGCGGCCGCGAAGGTCGGTGGTGAGGTCGAGCAGGGCTTCGTAGTCGGTGAGGTAGTCGCTGTTGGGGCCGGACTGGTCGAGTCCTCCGCCGATGCCGTCGAACTTGAAGCCCCTGACGCCCTGGTTGTCCATCATGTCGAAGGCCACTGAGCGGAAGCGGTCGTAGTAGGCGGGGTCGCTGAGTTTGAACCTGCCGCCGCTGTGGGTTTCGTACTGTTGCGCGGCCGGTTTGCTCTGGTTCAGCTGGTTTCGCGCACTCGCGCTGGTTCCGTACCCTCCGAAGGGGGACATCCACACCGACAGTGACGCCCCGCCGTACCGGGCGGCGGCGCTCTTCTGGGGGCCGAGTCCGGTGGGGAACTGGGTGGGGTCGAAGGACCAGACGTTCAGCTCGGACTCGTCCGCCTTCTTGGGGGAGCGCAGGTAGTCCCAGCCGTCGTCCACCCAGAAGCTGTCGATCCTGGCTCCGCGGCTGGTCAGCTCACTGCCGAAGAGGTCGATGGCCGACGTGAGTTCGGAGGAGTTGATGACCAGGCCCGGCGGCTTGAGGTCGAACCAGCTCTGGTAGTGCAGGAAGGTGTGGCGGCTGTGGACGCGTTCGCGTGCCAGGTAGTACTGGAAGGAGCGCCGTAGGCCGCCGGTCGGGGTGACGCCGAGGGAGGCGGTGTACTCGTAGGACTTCCCGGGGGTGAGGTCGCCCGCGCGGGTGACACCGATGGTCACGTTCGCCCCGTTGACCACGGGCTTGGCCATGGGGTTCTCGACACCGAGGAAGAGCGTCTCCGCTCCGGGTGTGCCCACGACGACCGGGCTGCCGTCGTCGGCGCCGTCCACCCTGCTGTTGGGCAGGGTCATGTCGATCAACTGCAGCCCGGTGACGTCGAAGGTCCCGCTGACCGGGGTGACGGTGAACCTCTGCAGGACGCTGTTCGCGCCGTCGCGCAGTTCGGCTCTCCAGGTCACGTCCAGGGTCTTGCCGCCCGATGTCCAGCGGAACCTCATGCTCACCGCCTTGCCCGCGACATTCTGGGAGAGGCGGACGGCCGAGGTGTCGGCCGCCAGGGTGCTCAGGGTCGGGGCGGAGGTGAGTGTGGACTGGGAGGACTTGATGACGGTGGAGTCGGCGAGGGTGAACGAGAACAGTTCACCGATCGCCGCGTGCACGGTGGCGGGCGTTCCGTTCGCGGAGTTCGTGAACGAGGAGAGCGAGACCCTGTTTCCGTTCACCGCCCACGATGCCGAAAGAGCGTTGTTCGACAGCGTGAAGCCGGACGGGGACGCCGCCCCCGTGGCCGTCCCCGGTGCGACACCGGGGAAGAGCACGCCCGAGGCTGACGAGTAGACGGGGTCGGACGGCGCATCGGCGGCCGCCGCTTTCAGAGGGGGGCCGGCAAGGGTGAGTACCAGGACGGTGCCGACCGAGGCGGCGAGCATCCCCCGACGCGATGAGGACATCATGGGCTCCAGAAGCCTAGAGCGGGAGTCAGTGGGGCAACTACAGCGCTTCCGCAGATAATCTGTCAAGACTTGGTAAAATCAAAAGCATTTCGAGCAGCTTTGAGCAAAGAACTGCGTGATCATGCTCATGACGGTCAGGCGCAGGTCATGGCCACGGCGGCCACGGCGGCCGCAGCGGCTGCGGAGGCCGGAGCGTCCACGACGGAACCCCGCCCAAACCGCCGGGCCCGACGCCGTGCGGCCGCAGCGGTGCGGCGCATCGGCAACGACCGTGCGCCCGTGCTGACTTCGGCCTCGCCCGCGTCCGGCCCGTCGGGCAACCCATTCGGCTCACAGGAACTCGGCTTCGCGCGCCTGGACTTGCGTCACGCCCGCGTCAGGGGTGGCCCGGCCGACAGGAGGGCCGGCCGGGTGTGGCCCGAGTCGGCCGGGGCGCGGGCGCGGTGTCGCCCATACGATTTCGTTATCCGCCCCATCAGCACGTCGGGTCTTGTCGGCCGTGCCCCACTGGTCGACCATCGGAGCTCAGGCGCCCGGGACGGGAGCGCTGAAGTGTTGCCGCCGCGCCGGGTCCGGGGCCCCCGGTCTCCCCCGGACCGGACGCGGGTGCACCCCGGCCCGCGCGGCGGCAGCACCGCACACCGCCCTCGGGACCACTCCGGAGGCCGGCCGCCACGACCCTGCGGGGCACGCGCACACCTCCAGGACGCCGGCGTGCCGGTCGCACGTCCGCGGCCGAAAGATCACAGGTCAAGGCCCTGGTCACGGTCGAAACTCGGGTCTAGCATTCCCGTCACGGCGGTCCCACCACACGCAGCGCCGGGCCGCCGGGCAGAGCAGCCGCGCCGTGCCTGCGACGCGACTGGCCGCCCACCGGCCGGGGTCCCGCGGAACACCCCCCCTTTCCCGGGACCCCGGCCACGTGCGCCCCGACTCCCCGCACGGCCCCCTGTCGGCGGCCGTGGATCCGCGGTGTGTGCCCGGGTCGGCGGGAGCGGGGGAGCGCTGCGAATCGGCGGACCCCGGGATCGGCCGCGGGTGATCGGTCGCGCGACTCGGCCGTCAGAGGCGCAGGACGATCAGGGCGGTGTCGTCGGTGAGTCCGGCGGGTGGGACGAGGTCGTTCAGGAGCGCGTCGGCGAGGGTGGTGGGGTCGGCGTGGCGGTGGCGGGCGAGGGAGCGGGCGAGGCGGTCGAGGCCGGTGTCGATGTCCTCGCACCGGCGTTCGACGAGCCCGTCGGTGTAGAGGACGAGCACGGAGCCCTCGGTGAAGCCGGTTCGGGCCTGGGGGCGGTGGACGTGTTCCGGGCGGGCGCCGAGCGGGGGGTCGGTGGCCCGGTCGAGGAGGACCACGGTGCCGTCGGGGCGGCACAGGGCGGGTGGCGGGTGGCCCGCGCTGCTGTAGGTGAGTGTGTGGTCGGGCCAGTCGACGAAGACCGACACGGCGGTGGCGTTCTCCGCGCCGTCGACGGAGCGGGCGTAGAGGCCCAGGACCTCCAGGGCCTGGGCGGGACCGTCGGCGACCCGGGAGGCGGCGGACAGGGCACTGCGCAGCTGGCCCATGACGCCGGCGGCGCGCAGGCCGTGGCCGACGACGTCGCCGACCGCCAGGGCGACGGCGGTGTGGGCCCTGCCGGGCAGGTCGGCGAGGTCGTACCAGTCGCCGCAGACGTTCAGGGCTTCGGCGGCGGGGCGGTAGCGCACGGCCGCGCGGTGGTGGCCGAGCGGGCGGGGCGCGGGGAGCATCGCCTCCTGCAGGTGGAGGGCGACCGCGCGTTCGCGGGCGTGGGCGTCGCGCAGGCGTTCGTTGACTTCCTGCAGTTCCCGGGCGCGGGTGTAGAGCTCGGCTTCCAGGACCTCGGCGCGGTCGCCGTCGCGGTCGCCGCGGGCCGTGATGAGGTCCGTGACCTCCTCGACGCGGTGCACCAGCAGCGCCACCGTGCCGTCCGGGGCGAGGACGGGGGCGTTGACGGGGCTCCAGTACCGCTCGTGCCACACGCCGGGGCGCTCGGGGTCCTCGACGTCGTAGCGTTGGAGGGCCATGGTGTCGCGTTCGCCGGTGGCCAGGACGCGCTCCAGCGAGGCGTGCAGGTTGCGCACGCCGTTCGCCGCGGGGTCGTTGGGGTTGTCGGGGAAGACGTCGAACAGGTAGTGGCCGATGAGCTGCTCGCGGGTGCGTCCGGAGACGGACAGGAACGCCTCGTTGGCATCCGCGTACACCAGGTCGGGGGTCAGCAGCGCGACCGCGCCCGGCAGAGCCTGGAAGACGTCCTGGTAGTCGATGACGGGTCCGTTCACGATCCACCTGCCCGTACGCCGCCGCTTCCGGTCATGGGGTTCTTCCACCATAGGAGCGGGACGCCCGGACGGCCCACTTCCGGGACGCCCGGCGGCACCGGGCGACCGGGGACGGCCGGGTGGCACCGGCGGCCCGGGCGAGTGCCGGGCCGGCGCCCGCCGACTGCGGGCCGCCGTTCGGCGGGCGATGTCCGCCGACTGGCGAGTGCCCGGTCCGCGACCCCGTCGGCACGATGAACGCACTGGTCACAGCGGTGTGACCGCGGGCATGAGCGCGAGGAGCAGCCATGACAGCCGAGCCGAGGATCCCGGCACCGTCGGCAGGTGCCGAGGGAGTTCGCCCACCCGTCCCGTTCGACCCGGAGCTGGTGGCCGCGCTCCATCTCGTCCGGGAGCTGATGCCACCGGCCGGCATGCTGCCCACCCCCGAGATGCGCGAGGCCTTGAACGCTCACGGCCTCGCCGACGAGGCCCTCACCCGCGGCGGGGCTTTCGAGATCGAGGACCGGACCGTGCCGGGGCCGGCCGGTGCGCCGGACATCTCCTTGCTGATCTGCCGCCCGAGCGGCGGCGGAGGTCCGCGGCCGGCCGTCTACCACACACACGGCGGCGGGATGATGTTCGGCAACAATCGCCTCGGCATGGACATGATGCTGGACTGGGCCGAGGAACTGGGACTGGTCGTGATCTCCGTGGAGTACCGGTTGGCCCCGGAGCATCCGCATCCGGCGCCGGTCGAGGACTG
The DNA here is from genome assembly GCF_042752535.1 of Kitasatospora sp. NPDC059327. Lineage (NCBI taxonomy): Bacteria > Bacillati > Actinomycetota > Actinomycetes > Kitasatosporales > Streptomycetaceae > Kitasatospora > Kitasatospora sp. NPDC059327. The sequence goes on from NZ_JBHYYB010000093.1 coordinate 10,398, forward strand.
CTACGCGGGACTGGTCTGGACGGCCGAGCACGCGGCGGAGCTCGGTGTCGACCCCGAGCGGATCGTGCTCGTGGGCGTCAGTGCCGGCGGGGGGATCAGTGCCGCGCTCGCGCTGCTGGCAAGGGACCGCGGCGGACCGGCGCCGCTGGGCCAGATGTTGCTCTGCCCGATGCTGGACGACCGCAACGACACGGTCTCCGCACACCAGATGGCCGGGCTCGGGGTGTGGGACCAGGCCGCGAACGAGGCGGGCTGGACCGCTCTGCTCGGCGGTGCACGGGGTGGGCCGGACGTCTCGCCGTACGCGGCGCCCGCCCGGGCCACCGACCTGTCCGGTCTCCCCGCCGCCTTCGTCGACGTCGGTTCCGCCGAGACCTTCCGGGACGAGGACGTCGCCTACGCCGGCCGTCTGTGGGAGGCCGGCGGGAGCGCCGAGCTGCACGTCTGGCCGGGCGGCTTCCACGGCTTCGACGGGTTGGCGCCGCAGGCCCAGCTGTCGCAGGACGCGGGCGCCCCCCGGCTGCGCTGGCTGCGGCGGCTCCTGAACGCCTGACCCGCCTGCCGCGACGGGTCCCCGGGTGGGCGCCCCCGGCTCCACGACCGCCCGGGACGCAGAACACACCGGACACGCGACACGGGTCGCGGGTCGCGTGTCGACGGACGAGCGGGGAGCCCACGGCCTTGGCAGCGGCGGCCCCCCGGCGCAGGATGGTACCTGTGAAAGAGCTGGCAGGCAGGCTCGCGGCGCTCGATCCCGACGCCGGTGCCGCGTTGCGGGTCGTCGCGTACTTCGACCGCCTGATGGAGGCCCGTGTCGGCCTGGAGGCCCTGGTGCGGGGTGCTGCGGTCCTGTCCGGCTCGCCCGCCAGGCTGGTCGACGCCCGGCGCGGCGTGCGCGTCCGCGTCGAACCCGACGGGCGGCGCAACGACGTGAGCGGTCCCGTCGACCCGGCCTGGCCCTGCCTGCCCCTGGTGCCGAACGGCCTCCCGGTCGCGGGCGACGGGCCCGCGCCCCTCGCCGCGGCCGCGGCCTTCGCCCCGCCCCCGGCCACGCCCGCCCCGGCGGGCGCCGACGAGGTCGCCGCCCTCTGGTTGGAACGTCCGGGACCGCCCGACGGCGTGCACGCCATGGTGCTGGAGCGCGCGAGCGCCGCGCTACGGGCGGTCCTCGACCGCACCCGCGGCCGCGCCTCCGCCGTCGCCCCCGCGGAGGATCCCGCGCTCGTCGAGGTGCTGCTGGACCCGTCGGCGCCACCGTCCGCGCGCCTGCACGCGGCGGGCCGCCTGGGGCTGCGCACCACGCAGCGGGTGCGAGCGGTGGCACTGTACGGGGGTGGCGCGGAGATCCGGTCCGCCGTGGAGGCCGGCCGGCCGCCGCCCGACGGGCGCCGGGCCGGAGTGGGGCCGACCGTCGACCCGGCGGGGCTGCCGCGGTCCTGGGCGGCCGCCCGGACCGCGCTGCGGCTGACGGCCGACGGGACCGCGCAGGACCCGGGGCCGCGTACGGTGTACGCCGAGGACCTGGGCGCACTGACCCTGCTCGCCGCCGCGGTCGGCCCGGACACACCACCCGTGCCCGACCTCCTGGCGCTGGAGCACGCGATCGCCGAGGCCCCCTGGGCCGCCGCGACACTCCACGCCGTCGCGAACGCGCCGAGCCTGCGATCCGCGGCCGCCGAGCTGACGGTGCACCATTCGACGCTGCAGCAGCGTCTCGTCCAGGCCGAACACCTCCTCGGCTGGGACGTGCACTCTCCCCAAGGGCGCCTGCGCCTGCAACTGGCCTTCACTGTAAGGAAGTTGAGACAGACCTCGCCGACCGTCCAGCCGGGGGGCGGTCCCTCGCGGTGACGGTCGGTGCGCGCCGGTGCGGGAGATCACCCCTCCCGTAGCGACTCGGCAGGGCCCACCGCGCCGGGTTCCGCTCCCTCCGGGAGCGGGGCCCGGCTTTCGGCTTACCGGGAGCTTCCACGGTGGAAATCCCCGCGTAACGTCCATGGCGTCTACTCATGGGCAACGATGATTCACCACAGTAGACACCCCGGGAGGGACCCATGGCGACCGCCACCCCCGATCTTGCCGAGCTCGTCCGTGCCGACGGCATCGAGTTCGTGCTCGCCGTCTTCGTCGACCTGACCGGAAAGCCGTGCGCCAAGCTGGTCCCGGCCCAGGCGGTGGAGGAACTCCGCGACGTGGGCGTCGGTTTCGCCGGGTACGCGGCCGGCGCGCTGGGTCAGAGACCCGGCGATCCCGATGTCGTCGCCCGGCCGGACGCCTCCTCCTACACGCCCCTCCCGTTCGTCGAACCCGGTCTGGCACTGGTCCACTGCGATCCGTACGTGGAGGGGGAGTCCTGGCCGTACGCGCCGCGGGTCATCCTGCGCAGGATGCTGGAGCGGGCCGCCGGGCGGGGGCTGTCCCTCTCGGTGGGCGCGGAGGTCGAGTACTTCCTGGTCGACCGGGACGCGCACGGCGTGCTGAGCGTCGCCGACACCAGGGACACGGCCGTCCGACCCTGCTACGACGTCCACGGGCTGACCCGGATGTACGACCATCTCACCGCGGTCTCCACGGCCATGAACGCCCTCGGCTGGGGCAACTACGCCAACGACCACGAGGACGGCAACGGCCAGTTCGAGCAGAACTTCCGGCACGCCGACGCCCTCACCACCGCCGACCGGGTCGTCACCCTGCGGTACCTGGTGTCGGTCCTGGCCGAACGACGCGGCATGACGGCCACGTTCATGCCCAAGCCGTTCACCGACCGCACCGGCACCGGCATGCACCTGCACCTGTCGCTCTGGCGGGGCGAGGACCCGGCGTTCCCGGACGCCACCGACCCGCGCGGCCTGGGCCTCTCCCCGCTCGCCTACTCCTTCGTGGCCGGGATCGTCGAGCACGCGCGGGCCCTCCAGGCGGTCATCGCGCCGACGGTCAACTCCTACAAGCGCACCGGTGCGGTGTCCAGCCGTTCGGGTGCCACCTGGTCACCGCGGCTCGCGGGGTACGGCGGCAACGACCGGACCCGCTTCGTTCGCGTTCCCGACGGCGACCGCGTCGAGCTGCGCGGCGGGGACGGCGCCGCCAATCCGTACCTCGCCACCGCCGCCGCCCTGGCGGCCGGCCTCGACGGCATCGAGCGCGGTCTCGACCCCGGTGAGCCGGGCGCGGACGCGAAGGGGCCCGAGCTCCCGCCGACCCTGCTGCACGCCGTGGAGGCGCTCCGGGCGGACGAGGTGGTCAGCGGCGCCCTGGACGCGGCCGGGCCCGGGGTGAGCCGGTACTTCGCCGACCTCAAGCGCGAGGAGTTCCTCGACTGGCACGCCACGGTCGGCCCCTGGGAGCTCGACCGCTATCTGACCGCCTTCTGACCGCCTTCTGTCCGTCTTCCGCTTCTGCCACTTCCTGAAGGGACTTGAGATGTGCGGAATCGTGGGGCTCCATCTGCGCGAGCCCTCGCTCGAACCCCGGCTCGGTGAGCTGCTGGCCGCCATGCTGGGACAGGTCGTCGAACGCGGGCCGGACTCGGCCGGTGTCGCGGTCTACGGCGACCCGCGCCTGTCCCCGCCGGGCCGGGCCGTGGTCTCGCTGCTCGGTGTCACGCCGGCCGAGGCGCGGGCCGCGCTGCCGGGCGCGGTGGCCCTCGGGGCCGACGCCACCACGGTCGTCCACGCGGACCTCTCCGTCGCGGGGCTGCTCGCGTCCGTCGCGGAGGCGCTGCCGCGGGCCACCGTCATCGGCTCCGGCACCGGTATGGCCGTGCTCAAGGGCACCGGCGATCCCGTGGAGCTGGCCGAGTCCTTCGGGCTCGCGTCGGTCACCGGCCGGCAGGGCGTCGGGCACACCCGGATGGCCACCGAGTCCGCCGTGACGCCCGAGGGCGCCCTGCCCTTCTCGGTCGGCCCGGGCCAGTGCCTGGTGCACAACGGCTCGTTCGCCAACCACGCCACCATCCGCCGTGAACTGCGCGCCCGCGGCGCGGTGTTCGACAGCGAGAACGACTCCGAGGTCGGCGCCCGCTTCATCGCGCACCAGCTCGCCGAAGGCGCCGACCTGGAGACGGCGCTGCGGCGGCTGTGCGAGCGGTTCGACGGCTTCTACACCCTGCTGGTGTCCACCAGCGACTCCTTCGCCGTCGTCCGCGACGCCATCGCCTGCAAACCGGCCCTCGTCGCCGAGACCGACGGGTGGGTCGCGATGGCCTCCGAGTACCGGGCCCTGGACGTCCTGCCGGGCATCGACAAGGCCCGCATCTTCGAACCCGAACCGGAAGAGGTGTACCTGTGGCGACGCTGATCGACCTGGCCGAGACCCCGGTGCGGGAGCTCAACCGGGCCCTGCACACGCCCACGGCGACGGCCTGGCGCGTCCTCAATCCGCGCGGTGCCCACGCGGTGGCCTGCGGCATCCGGGAGGAACTCACCGTGGACGTCCAGGGCCACGTCGGCTACTACTGCGCGGGAATGAACCAGCGCGCCACGGTCACCGTGCACGGCAACGCCGGGACCGGAGTCGCCGAGAACATGATGTCCGGCATGGTGCGCGTGCGCGGCAGCGCCTCGCAGTCCGCCGGCGCGACCGCCCACGGCGGTCTGCTGGTGATCGAGAAGGACGCCGCCGCCCGGTGCGGGATCTCCATGAAGGGAGTGGACATCGTGGTGGGCGGCAGCGTCGGCCACATGAGCGCGTTCATGGGCCAGGCCGGCCGGCTGGTGGTCTGCGGCGACGCGGGCGACGCCCTGGGGGACTCCCTCTACGAGGCGCGGATCTACGTCCGCGGCACGGTCAAGTCGCTGGGCGCGGACTGCGAGGAGAAGGAGATGCGGCCCGAACACCACGCCGAGCTGGCCGAGTTGCTGGCGGCGGCCGAGCGGGAGGAGGACCCGGCGGACTTCCGCCGGTACGGATCGGCCCGTGAGCTCTACCACTTCAAAGTCGACAACACGGCAGCGTACTGAAGGAGTTCGAAGAAGCATGGAAGCCGTACCGCCCGGCCTGCGCGAGTCCGCGACCTTCGACCGCGCCACCATCCACGCCATCCAGCGAGCCGCCGAGACCGGCATCTACGACATCCGCGGCGGCGGCGCCAAGCGCGCGCTCCCGCACTTCGACGATCTGCTGCTGCTCGGCGCCTCCATGTCCCGCTACCCGCTGGAGGGGTACCGCGAGAGCTGTGGCACCGACGTCACCCTGGGCGCCCGGCACGCCGCGTACCCGTTGCGACTGAGGACACCCGTCACCATCGCCGGCATGAGCTTCGGGGCGCTGTCCGCCCAGGCCAAGGAGGCCCTGGGCCGCGGTGCCAGCGAGGCGGGCACCTCGACGACCACCGGCGACGGCGGCATGACCCCCGAGGAACGCGGCCACTCCAAGCACCTGGTGTACCAGTACCTGCCGTCCCGCTACGGCATGAACCCCGACGACCTGCGCGCCGCCGACGCCATCGAGATCGTCCTCGGCCAGGGCGCCAAGCCCGGCGGCGGGGGCATGCTGCTCGGCCAGAAGATCACCGAACGGGTGGCCGGCATGCGGACGTTGCCCGTCGGCATCGACCAGCGCAGCGCCTGCCGCCACCCCGACTGGACCGGCCCCGACGACCTCGCCATCAAGATCCTCGAACTGCGCGAGATCACCGACTGGGAGAAGCCGGTCTACGTGAAGATCGGCGCGACCCGGACGTACTACGACGTCAGGCTCGCCGTCCAGGCCGGCGCCGACGTGGTGGTCGTGGACGGCATGCAGGGCGGCACCGCCGCCACCCAGGACGTCTTCATCGAGCACGTCGGCATCCCCATCCTGGCCGCCCTGCCCCAAGCCGTCCGGGCCCTCCAGGAGTTGGGCGTCCACCGGGAGGTCCAGCTGATCGTCTCCGGCGGCATCCGCAGCGGCGCGGACCTGGCCAAGGCGCTCGCCCTGGGCGCGGACGCCGTCGCCATCGGCACGGCCGCGCTGATCGCCCTGGGCGACAACCATCCGAAGCACGACGCCGAGTACCGCCGGCTCGGCTCCGCGGCCGGCTACTACGACGACTACCAGGACGGCCGCGACCCCGCCGGCATCTCCACCCAGGACGAGGAACTCGCCGCCCGCCTCGACCCGGTGGAGGCCGGTCGCCGACTCGCCAACTACCTCCGCGTGATGACGCTGGAGGCCCAGATCCTCGCCCGCGCCTGCGGCAAGGCACACCTCCTCCACCTCGAACCCGAGGACCTGGTCGCCCTCACCGTCGAGTCCGCCGCGATGGCCCGGGTCCCGCTCGCCGGCACCCGGTGGATCCCCGGGGAGGGCCTGTGATCGCCGTCGTGGGCGCGGGCCTGATGGGCGCCGCCACGGCCTGGCAACTGGCCCGCCGCGGCCACCAGGTCACCCTGATCGAGGCGTACGACATCGGCCACGAGCACGGCAGTTCGCACGGCAGTTCGCGGATCTTCCGACGCGCCTACGCCGACCCCTTCTACGTCGGCCTGACCGGCAGGGCGGCCGAGCAGTGGCGCGAACTCGAACACGACAGCGCGACCCCCCTGCTGCGCACCACCGGTGGTCTCGACATCGGGAAGGGGCGTGATCCGGCGGGCCTGGCCGCCGTGCTGGGCGCGGCCGGAGTGCGCTGCGAGCTCCTCAGCGGGCCGGCCGCCGCGGAGCGCTGGCCCCAGATCAGCTTCGAGGGGCCGGCGCTGTACCACTCGGACGCGGGCGTGATCGACGCGGACCGCGCCGTCGCGGCCTGTGTGCGCAGGGCGGTCGAGCACGGCGCGGACACCTGGACCGGCGTACGCGTCACGGGCATCGAGGTGTCGGACGCCGTGGTGCTGCGCACGGACGACGGACGTGAGCTCACCGCCGACACGGCGGTGATCGCCGCCGGTGCGTGGCTGCCCGGCCTCGAACTGCCGCTCGGGCTGCCCCCGCTGACGGTCACCCAGCAGCAGGTGTTCCACTTCCGGCAGCGCGAGCCGTCCGCGGCGTGGCCGGTCCTGGTCTCCAAGGACGCGTCGGCACAGGTCTTCGGCCTGCCCTCCGGTGAGGACGGCGGTCCGCTCCCCGCCGTCAAGGTGGCCGAACACGACCGCGGCACCCGCACCACGGCCACCACCCGCACCGGCCTCGTCGATCCGGCCTCGCGCGAGCGGGTGAGCGGGTTCGTCCGCGCTCGGCTCCCCGGCCTGGATCCCGAGCCGGTCGCCGGGTCGACCTGCCTCTACACCACCACCGAGGACGACGACTTCGTGCTGGACCGGCACGGCCCCCTCGTCATCGTCTCCGCGTGCTCCGGTCACGGGGCGAAGTTCGCCCCGACGGTCGGCGCGATGGCCGCCGACCTCGCCACCGGCCGGGCCCGGCCCCACCCCCGCTTCCGTCTGGACCGCGCGGCGCGGCGCCGGACGGCACGGGCGTAGGACCGGAGCGCACGGCCTGGGACCGGACCGAACGGCATAGGATGCGCCGGTGACCGAGCGCGCCGAGCACCCCGAACCCGCAGCGGACCCCGACGACACGGCCCTGGAGCGCGTCATCGCGGTCCGGGCGCGCGGGTACCGGCAGGCGGCCGGGCTGTCGGTCGGTGAGATGGCGCAGCGGGTCGGCATCTCCAAGGCCATGCTGTCGAAGATCGAGAACGCCCAGACCGCGTGCAGCCTCACCACGCTCTCCCGGCTGGCGCGCGGTCTGGGCGTCCCGGTCACCGCCCTCTTCCGGGGCATGGACGACGAACGCGAAGCCGTCTTCGTCCCGGCCGGGCACGGGGCCCGCATCGTCCGGCGCGGTACCCGCGTCGGCCACGAGTACGCCCAGCTCGGCTCCCTGCGGGGTGCGCACAAGCGGATGGACGCCCTGCTGGTCACCCTCACGGAGTCCAGTGAGGTCTTTCCGCTCTTCCAGCACGCCGGGACCGAGATCATCTACATGCTCGAAGGCGTCATGGTCTACGGCCACGGGAAGTCCCGCTACACCCTGCGCCCCGGCGACGCCCTCCAGTTCGACGGCGAGGCCCCGCACGGCCCGGAGAGGCTGGACGAACTCCCCATCCGCTTCCTGACGGTGACGGCCTTCGGGGACAGCCCCCAGCACTGAAACCCGGCCTTAATCGGCTGCGGAGAGATTCGTAACGCACCCCGTGTCTACTGCCGTGAAACTCAGTTTCCTTCTGCTGGACTCTCTGTGGAGCGTGCGCATGGACACCGGAAGTACCGCCTGGATTCTCGCGAGCACGGCACTCGTCTGTCTGATGGTGCCGGGCCTCGCGCTGTTCTACGGGGGCATGGTCGCCGCGAAGAGCATCCTCAACATGATCATGATGACCTTCGGGTCGGTGGCCCTGGTGGGCTGCGTCTGGGTGCTCTACGGCTTCTCGGCCGCCTTCGGCGACTCGATCGGCGGCGCCGGGCTCCTCGGTGACGTCACCGAGTACCTCGGCCTGAGGGGTGTGACGGCGGACGACCCGGACGCCGTCATCCCGCTCTCGGTCTTCGCCGCCTTCCAGGCCCTCTTCGCGGCCCTCACCGCGGCCCTGATCTGCGGCGCGATCGCCGACCGCATCAAGTTCGGCGCCTGGATGGCCTTCACCGGCATCTGGGTGACGCTGGTCTACCTGCCCGTCGCCCACTGGGTCTTCGCCTTCGACGGGAAGGACGTCGTGGGCGGCTGGATCGTCAACCGGCTCGGCGCCGTCGACTTCGCCGGCGGTACGGCCGTCCACATCAACTCGGGTGCGGCGGCCCTGGCCGTGATCCTCGTCCTCGGTAGACGCATCGGCTGGCAGAAGAAGGGTGGTCAGGCACGGCCGCACAACCTCCCCCTGGTGATGCTCGGCGCGGGCCTGCTGTGGTTCGGCTGGTTCGGGTTCAACGGCGGCTCCGCGCTGACCTCCGGCAACACCGCCTCGGTCGCCGTGCTGAACACCTTCACCGCCACCTGCTCCGCGATGCTCGGCTGGCTCCTGGTCGAGAAGCTCCGCTACGGCCACCCCACCAGCCTCGGCGCCGCCTCCGGTGCGATCGCCGGCCTCGTCGCGATCACCCCGTCCTGCGGCGCGGTCTCCCCGCTCGGCGCCCTCGCCCTCGGCGCCGTCGGCGGCGCGGTGTGCGCCCTCGCCGTCGGCCTGAAGTACCGGTTCGGCTACGACGACTCCCTCGACGTCGTCGGCATCCACCTCGTCGGAGGGCTCACCGGCACCCTGCTGGTCGGGGTCCTGGCCACGGCGGACGCCCCGAACGCCGTCGACGGCCTGCTCTACGGCGGCGGCCTCTCGCTCCTCGGCAAGCAGGCGGTCGGTGCGCTGTCCGTACTGGCGTACTCCTTCTGTGTGACCTGGCTGATCGCCAAGATGCTCGACATGACGATGGGTCTGCGGGTGCGCCCCGAGGTGGAGCAGGAGGGCGTCGACGTCCACCTGCACGCCGAGAGCGCCTACGACCTCACCCACTCCCCGAGCGCGGCCCCGGCCGCCGGCCCCGCCGTCACGGGGTAGGGCGGGCCCCGAGGGGGGCGCGGCCGGTGGGGCCGTCCGGGCAGCGACCCGGACGGCCCCACCGGCCCGCTGCCGTCCGCGCCCGCCTCCGCCGCCGGGCCGTGCGGGAGCGAGCACCGGGGGAGCGAGGGGCCGAGAGAAGTCACTTACGGGCGGGACACGGGCGCGACACACGGCGGAAACCGGCTGTCCCTAATTTCTATCACCTGACAGGAATCTCAGGTTCCGCCTCCGTGACAGGGGACAACCATGACCGTGACCTCCAGACCCACCTCCTCGGCCCCGCCCGGCGCGGCCGAGGACGACTCGCTCGCCGCGTTCGGCTACCCACAGGAGCTGCGGCGCCGGATGGGCAGGTACGCCTCCTTCGCCGCCGGTTTCTCCTTCATCTCGGTGCTGACCACCGTCTTCCAGTTCTTCTCCCTCGGCTACTCCTTCGGCGGACCGCTCTTCTTCTGGACCTGGCCCGCCGTCCTGCTCGGCCAACTCCTCGTCGCCGCCTGCTTCGCCGAGCTCGCGGCCCGGCTGCCCATCGCCGGGGCGATCTACCAGTGGTCGAGCCGGCTCGCCGGCCCGGCCTTCGGCTGGTACGCGGGGTGGATCATGGTGATCGGCCGGATCGTGGTCGTGGCCGCCGCCGCGCTCGCGCTGCAGGTCGTCCTGCCGGCCATCTGGTCCGGCTTCCAGCTCGTCGGCGGCGACCCGTCACCCACGACGACCACCGGCGCCGCCAACGCGGCGGTCCTCGGCCTGATCCTGCTGACGCTCACCACCGTGCTCAACGTGCTGGACAACCGCGCGCTGTCGGCGGTCAACATGATCGGTGTCACCGCCGAGATCGCCGGCGTCGCCCTGATCGTCACCCTGCTCGCCACCCACGCGGAGCGCGACCCCGGCATCGTCCTGCGGACCGGCGGCGAGGGCGGCCTGATCGCCGGACTCCTCGTGGGCTCGTTCACGGCCGCGTACGTCCTCATCGGGTTCGAGAGCGCGAGCGAGATGAGCGAGGAGACCGTCAACCCGCGGCGCACCGCCCCCCGGACGACGTTCAGCGCCCTCACCACCTCCGGCGTCTGCGGCGGGCTGCTGCTGCTCGGCGGGCTGCTCGCCGCCCCCAGCCTCACCGACGGACGCCTGGCGACCGAAGGGTTGAGCTACGTCCTCACCAGCACCCTCGGCGACGGCCTCGGCAAGGTCCTCCTCGCCGACGTGGCGCTGGCCGTCTGCGCGGCGACCCTGGCCATCCAGACCTCGGGGACCCGCATGCTCTACTCGATGGCCCGCGACGGCGTCCTGCCCGGATCGGCCCGGCTGGCGCGGGTGCCCCTGCGGACCGGCATGCCGGGCACGGCGGCGGTGGTGGTCGGCCTGCTCGCGGGCGGGCTGCTGCTGCTCAACCTCGCCTCGCCGCAGGCGTTCCTGGCGATCGGCACCACCTGCATCGCGCTGGTGTACCTGGCGTACGCGATGGTCACCGGCCCGATGCTGCTCCGGCGGCTGAAGGGCGACTGGCCACCGCCGGCCGACGGTGAGCGCGACGAGCTGGGCCGACCGCTGTTCTCCCTCGGTCGCTGGGGACTGCCCGTCAACGCGCTCGCCGTCGCCTACGGACTCTTCATGACGGTCAACCTCGCCTGGCCGCGCGCCGAGGTGTACGACCCGCAGGGCGGCCACTGGTACTTCCAGTGGTTCACCGTCCTGACCGTCGGCGTGACGGTCGCGGTGGGGGCGGCGTACCGCTGGTACAGCCGCCGGGGCGCCACCGCCGCGACGGAACCGGGCCGTGAGAGCGGGCCCGCGCACGAGAGCGAGACCCTGTCGACCTGAGCCGCCGGGAGCGCCGGCCACCCGGTCAGGCACCAGCCGCGAGGAGCCGCTGCCCCTCGCGGCGCAGCCCTGCCAGGGAGCGCTGCGCCACACCCGCGACCCGCAGCGCCGCGTCGGCCGTCGCGACCGCGAGCGCTCCCGGATCGCGGTCGGCGCGCCGGATGAGGATCACGCTCTCGGTGAGGCCGAAGAGCAGGTCCGTGCGCAGCGTCAGCTCCGCCGCGCCGAGCGCCGCGCCCGCCGCGGTGGCGGCCAGCAACTCCTGGTAGAAGTCCTTGAGTTCCGACCGGACCCGGTGGAACGCGGCGAAGCGCTCCGCCCGCACCTCGGGCAGCAGGTACAGCGCTCCGAGGTTGTGCGGACCGCCGCACAGCAACGCGACGTCGGAGTGGCACAGCGCCCACAGTCGCGCCTCCGGGGGCGCGTCCGTCCGGGGCGCGAGCCCGCGCGCCACGTCGAGGGAAGGGCGGACGGTGCCTTCCAACAGCTCCGCGAGGATCTCCTCCTTGCCGGCGAAGTAGTGGTACAGGGACGCCTGCCGCAGGCCGGCCCGCTCGGCGATCGTCCGGGTGGAGGTCGCGGTGTACCCGTGGGTGGTGAACAGCTCGGCCGCCGCGCCCAGGACTTCGTCCCGCGGGTCCAGGCCGCTCGCGGGGCGCTCGTGGGCGCGCGGGCGGCCGACTCTCCTGCTGGTTGGCGTGTTCACTCCTCGATCCTCGCACAGGGCCGGCGGCCGCCCCGGGCCCCGGTCCACCGTGAGATTCCGGTAACCGACCCGAAACGCCCGGGCAATGGGCGCGAATCGCCCGCTCCTTAATTTCTGTCGAACGACAGAAATCAGTCCCGGACCGGAGGTCGATCCATGGCGACAACGTCAACGACAGCGTCGGCGTACGGCGCGCGCGACCACGCCCGCGCCCAGGAGGGCACCCGGGTCGACGCCATGCCCGTCCTGCCCGCGAGCACGTGGCCGACGCCTCCGGAGGGCGTCGCGGCCGCGGACCTCGTGTGGGCCGAGACGGTGGCGGGCGGCGGCTACACCCACGCCGTCCTCGCCCGCGGCACCGGGCTGCGACTGACCGACCTCACGGGCGACGCCTGCGCGCACCTGCTGCTCCACTGCGCCGACCGCCCCTGGGAGCGGTTGAACGTGGCCGACACCGTGAAGGTGCTCTGGAACGCCTACCTCGGCGAAGGCCACCTCCTCCTGTCCGACCAGGGCCGGGTGCTCGCCTCCGTCGTCGCGGACACCTCCGGCCGGCACGACGCCCTCACCGGCACGTCCACCCTCGCGCGCAACACCCGGCGGTACGGGGACGGGACGGCGCACTCCGCCTCGCCCGCCGGGCGCGAGCTGTTCAAGCTCGCCGCCCTGAAGCACGGCCTCGGCCCGCGCGACCTCCCGCCCTCCGTCTCCTTCTTCCAGGGCGTGCGGATCGCCGAGGACGGCACCACCGGGTTCACCGGCTCCGCGGGCCCCGGCGCGGCCGTCACCCTCCTCGTCGAGCAGGACGTCACCGTCCTGATCGCCAACGTCCCGCACCCGCTGGACCCGCGCCCCGCGTACCACTGCGGGGACCTCCAGGTCCTCGCGTTCCGGGCGTCGCCGACCCGGCCCGGCGACGCCCGGTGGGACGCCACCCCCGAGGGCCGCCGCGCCTTCCTCAACACCGCGGCCCACCTCACCGCCCGGGGGATCTCATGACCGGCACCGCCCGCCCCGGCCGCGTCGTCTCGGACGACACCGTGCCCGCCCGCGCCGCCTGGTCCGCGACCGTCCGCGCGGGCCACCTGCTGACCGTCACCGACCTGCACGGCAACCAGGCCGTGGACTTCCTCCTCTACGACGCGCACGACACCTCCCTGCGCTACAGCGCCCCCGACACCGTCCAGGCCCAGGGCTCCGTCTTCCTGACCACCGGTTCGGTGCTGCTGTCCGACGAGCACACCCCGCTGATGACCGTCGTCGCCGACACCTGCGGCCGCCACGACACCATCGGCGGCGCCTGCTCCAAGGAGTCCAACACCCTCCGCTACGGCCACCACACCTGGTCGCAGCACGCCTGCGTGGAGAACTTCCTCGCCGAGGGCGCCCGGCACGGCCTCGGCAAACGCGACCTGGTCTCCAACATCAACTGGTTCATGAACGTGCCGGTCGAGAAGGACGGCACCCTCGGCATCGTCGACGGCATCTCGGCCCCGGGACGGCAGGTCGTCCTGCGCGCCGAGACCGACGTCCTCGCGCTGGTGTCGAACTGCCCCCAGATCAACAACCCCTGCAACGGATTCGCCCCGACGGCCGTCCGCATGACGATCACCGCACCGGGCGCGCGCGACGAGGACGGCCCACGATGACCTTCGACACCCTGCTGGTCGCCAACCGCGGCGAGATCGCCGCCCGCGTCATCCGCACCGCCCGCCGGCTCGGCCTGCGCACCGTGGCGGTCTACTCCGACCCGGACCGCGGCGCCGCGCACGTCCGGCTGGCCGACGAGGCCGTACGCCTCGGCCCCGCGCCGGCCAAGGAGTCCTACCTCGACGCCGAGCTGGTGCTGAGGGCCGCCGAGGCCACCGGCGCCGGAGCCGTCCACCCCGGCTACGGATTCCTCTCCGAGGACGCCGCCTTCGCGCGCCGCTGCGCCGAGGCCGGCGTCGCCTTCGTCGGCCCCACCCCCGGACAGCTCGAACTGTTCGGCGCCAAGCACACCGCGCGCGCCGCCGCGCAGGCGGCCGGCGTGCCCCTCGCCCCGGGCACCGGGCTCCTCCCCGACGTGGGCGCGGCGCTCGCGGCGGCCGAGGAGATCGGCTACCCGGTGATGCTCAAGGCGACCGGCGGCGGTGGCGGCATCGGCATGCGGGCCTGCCACGACCCGGCCGAACTCGCCGGCGCCTGGGAGCGGGTGCAGCGCGTGGCGGCGGCCTCCTTCTCCTCCGCGGGCGTCTTCCTGGAACGGCTGGTGGAGCGGGCCCGCCACGTCGAGGTGCAGGTCTTCGGGGACGGGCTCGGCCGGGTCGTCACCTTCGGCGACCGCGACTGCTCGCTCCAGCGCCGCCACCAGAAGGTCCTGGAGGAGGCCCCCGCGCCCGGACTGCCGGACCGGATCCGCCGCCGACTCGCCGCGTCCGCGCGGGACCTGTGCGCGTCGGTGGACTACCGCTCGGCCGGCACGGTCGAGTTCGTCTACGACGCGGTGCGCGAGGAGGCGTACTTCCTGGAGGTCAACACCCGCCTCCAGGTCGAGCACCCGGTCACCGAGGAGATCTACGGCATCGACCTGGTCGAGTGGATGCTGCGGCTCGCGCAGGGCGACACCGCCGTCGTCACCGAACCCCCGGCCCCGCGCGGACACGCCGTCGAGGCGCGGGTCTACGCCGAGGACCCCTCGCGCGACCACCGCCCGAGCGCGGGCCTGCTGACCCGCGTCGACTTCCCGGCGGGCGTCCGCGTCGACACCTGGGTCGAGACCGGCACCGAGGTCACCACCGCGTACGACCCGATGCTCGCCAAGATCGTCGCCTACGGAGCCGACCGCACCGAAGCCCTGGACCGGCTCGGCACGGCGCTCGCCGCCACCCGTCTCGACGGCATCGAGACCAACCTCGGCCTGGTACGGGCCGCGCTCCGGGACGGGGACGTCCGCTCCGCCCGTCACACGACCGCGTCCCTGGCCGCGATCACCGACCCGACGCCGCGCATCGAGGTCGTCGCCCCCGGCACCCTGACCACGGTGCAGGACTGGCCCGGTCGCACCGGCTACTGGCAGGTCGGCGTCCCCCCGTGCGGACCGATGGACGACCTGTCCTTCCGGCTCGGCAACACCGCGCTCGGCAACGACGAGGGCGCCCCCGGCCTGGAGTGCACCCTCCAGGGGCCAGCCCTGCGCTTCACGCACACCACGACGGTCTGCGTCACCGGCGCCCCCGCCCAGGTGCGGGTCGACGAGTCCCCCGTGCCGCAGTGGGAGCCGGTCACCGTCGCGGCCGGACAGACCCTCCGGGTCGCGGCCCCCGACGAGTGGGGCCTGCGCACCTACGTACTGTTCGCGGGCGGGCTGGACGTGCCGGAGTACCTGGGCAGCGCGGCCACCTTCACCCTCGGCCGGTTCGGCGGACACGGCGGCCGCGCCCTGCGCGCGGGCGACGTCCTGCACGGCGGCGAGGCCCGCGCCGCGACCCCCGCCCGGGCCTCGGCCGTCCCCCTCGGCCGCCGGCCCGCCTTCGGCCGGCAGTGGGAGCTCGGCGCCGTCGAAGGCCCGCACGCCGCACCCGAGTTCTTCACCGAGGACGACATCCGTGAGTTCTACGCCGCCGACTGGAAGGTCCACTTCAACTCGGCGCGCACCGGCGTCCGCCTGATCGGCCCCACCCCGCGCTGGGCCCGGCCCGACGGCGGCGAGGCGGGCCTGCACCCCTCCAACATCCACGACACGCCGTACTCGGTCGGCGCCGTCGACTACACCGGTGACATGCCCGTCCTCCTCGGCCCCGACGGGCCCTCCCTCGGCGGCTTCGTCTGCCCGGCGACGGTCGTCACCGGGCAGCGCTGGAAGCTCGGCCAGCTCCGGCCCGGCGACACGGTGCGCTTCGTCCCGGTCAGCCCGGCGGCCGCCGCCGAGCTGCGGCGCGGCCCCGCCGTGACACCGCGGGCCGACCGCGACCCCGTCGTCGACGGCGGGGTCCTCGCCCGCCTGGAGGCGACCGCGGACCGCCCGGCGGTCACCTACCGGCGCAGCGGCGACGACAACCTCCTCGTCGAGTACGGGCCCATGCAACTCGACCTGGCGCTGCGCATGCGCGTCCACGCGCTCCTGGAGGCGCTCGCCGCGCTCGACCTGCCCGGAGTCGTCGACCTGACCCCGGGTATCCGCTCGCTCCAGATCCAGGCCGACGCCGACGTGCTGGCACAGGACGAACTCCTCGGCCTCCTGCGGCGCGTGGAGGAGGAGCTGCCCGCGACCGACGACCTGGTGGTGCCGAGCCGGGTCGTCCACCTCCCGCTGTCCTGGGACGACCCGGCGACCCGCGAGGCCATCGACCGGTACGTGGCGGGAGTGCGCGACGACGCCCCGTGGTGCCCGTCGAACATCGAGTTCATCCGCCGGGTCAACGGCCTGGCGACGGCCGACGACGTGTACCGCACCGTCTTCGACGCCGAGTACCTCGTCCTGGGTCTGGGCGACGTGTACCTCGGCGCGCCGGTCGCCACCCCGCTGGACCCGCGGCACCGGCTGGTGACGACCAAGTACAACCCGGCCCGGACCTGGACGGCGGAGAACTCCGTCGGCATCGGCGGCGCGTACCTCTGCGTCTACGGCATGGAGGGCCCCGGCGGCTACCAGTTCGTCGGTCGCACCACCCAGGTGTGGTCCGGCTGGCGCCAGCGCGGCGCCTTCGAGCCGGGCCGGCCGTGGCTGATGCGCTTCTTCGACCGGATCAGGTGGTACCCGGTCGGCCCGGACGAACTCCTGGAGCTGCGCGCGGACATCACCTCCGGCCGGTTCGTGCCGGTCGTCGAGGAGGGCACCTTCTCGCTCGCCGAGTACCGGGCCTTCCTCGACGGGAACGCCGCGTCGATCGCCGCGTTCCGGGCCCGGCAGAGCGCCGCCTTCGGCGCCGAGCGCGACGCCTGGGAGGCCGCCGGCGAGTTCGACCGCGCCGACCCGGCCACCGAGTCGGCGCCGCCGCCCGCGGACATCGCGGTGCCCGACGGCGGCCGCCTGGTCGAAGCCGAGTTCGCCGCGTCCGTCTGGCAGGTCAACGTTCGGGTCGGCGACCGGGTTTCGGCGGGTCAGCAGCTGGTGGCGCTGGAAGCGATGAAGATGGAGGCACCGGTGCGGGCCGCCGGCGACGGCGTCGTCGCACAGGTCCTCGTCCAACCGGGCAGTCAGGTGGAGGCGGGCACCGCGCTCCTCGTCCTGGCCGCCGTCGAGACCGCGGAGGTGCACGCGTGATCAGCGCGCTGGAACGGGTCCGGGCCGCGTACGCCCGCATCGCGGAGGTGGACCGGCCCGAGGTGTGGATCGCCTTGCGTCCCCGCGAGGACGTGGAGGCGGACGCCGCCGCGGTCGACGCCCGACAGGCCGCGGGCGAGCGCCCGCCGCTGGCCGGCACGGTGTGCGCGGTCAAGGGCAACATCGACGTGGCCGGGCTCCCGACCACCGCGGGCTGTCCCTCGTACGCCTACGCGCCCAAGACCGACGCCCCGGTGGTGGCACGGCTGAGGGCGGCGGGCGCGGTGGTCCTCGGCACCACGAACCTCGACCAGTTCGCGACCGGCCTGGTCGGCACGCGCAGCCCCTACGGCGCGGTGCGCAACGCCGTCGACCCGGCGTACGTCTCGGGCGGCTCCTCGTCCGGCTCGGCGGTCGCGGTCGCGCTCGGCATCGCCGACTTCGCGCTCGGGACGGACACCGCGGGCTCGGGCCGGGTACCGGCGGCGTTCAACGGCGTCGTCGGCCTCAAACCGACCTTCGGCCTGGTCCCGACCGAGGGCGTCGTGCCGGCCTGCGCCTCCCTCGACTGCGTGACCGTCCTCGCCCGCACCCTCGCCGAGGCCGAACGGGCCCTGTCCCTCATGTCCGCGCCCCCGGCCCGCACGCTCCCGCCGCTGGAGCAGCGCCGCCCCGGCCCGTGGCGGATCGCCGTCCCCGCGCCCGGGCGGCTCGGCGAGCTGGACCAGGGCTGGGCCGAGGCGTTCGGGAAGGCCGCGACCCGGCTCGCCGACGCGGGTGCCGAACTCCTTCCCCTCGACCCGGCGCCCTTCATCGAGGCGGCCGCGATGCTCTACGAGGGCGCCTTCGTCGCCGAGCGCTACGCCGCCGTGGGGGCCTTCCTCGACGCTCACGCGGGCGCGGCCGACCTCGATCCGACGGTGGCCGGGATCATCTCCGGGGCCCGCGACATCCCGGCCCACCGGCTCTACCAGGACCGCGCGAAGCTGTCCGCCCTCCACACCAGGGCGCTGGCGGCGATGGGCGACGCGGACGCGGTCCTCCTGCCGACGACCCCGGGGCACCCGACCCTCGCCGAGGTCGCCGCCGACCCCCTGGGCACGAACGCCCGCCTCGGCCGGTTCACCAACTCGACCAACCTCTTCGACATGGCGGCGGTCGCCGTCCCGGCCGGCGAGGTGAACGGGCGGCCGTTCGGCGTCATGCTGATCGGCCCGGCGTTCACGGACGAACGACTCGCCCGCGTCGCCCGGCTGCTCACCGCCCCGCCGGTGCGACTCGCCGTGGTCGGCGCGCACCTCAGCGGACAGCCCCTGAACGGACAACTGCTCGCCCTCGGCGCCCGGCTGGTGCGGCCGACCACGACCGCGCCCGCCTACCGG
The DNA here is from genome assembly GCF_042752535.1 of Kitasatospora sp. NPDC059327. NCBI lineage: Bacteria > Bacillati > Actinomycetota > Actinomycetes > Kitasatosporales > Streptomycetaceae > Kitasatospora > Kitasatospora sp. NPDC059327. The sequence continues at coordinate 29,024 of NZ_JBHYYB010000093.1, forward strand.
CTGTACGCGCTGGACACCGTCCCGCCCAAGCCGGGCCTGGTCCGGACCCGCGAGGGCGGTGCGGCGATCGAGGCGGAGGAGTGGCAACTCTCCGCCGAGGCACTCGGCACGCTCCTCGCGAAGCTGCCCCGCCCGATGACGCTCGGCACCGTGGAACTCGCGGACGGCACCTTCGTGACCGGATTCCTGTGCGAGCCGCAGGCGCTGGAGGGGGCCCGCGAGATCACCTCCTACGGCGGCTGGCGCGCGGCGCTCGCCCGCACCGGGGGGCCGGGGCCGGCCTGACGCACCGCCGCCGCGGCGGACACGCACCTGCCCGCACGGTCCCGCTCCGGCGTCCGCCCCGCGCTCGTCGGTGGGTGTCGATCCTCTGCCGCGCACGGGACTCGTCCGTCACGTCCCCCGTTCCGACAGGTCCGGACGAAGCGACCCGCGCCGGGGCGGGGCCGCCGCGCGCCACGGGGGAGGGACCTCAGGGGGTGGCGTGGCGGAGGATGTCGAGGACCTCGTCGGTGATCGCGGCCTCGTTCCGCTCCAGGTCCGGGCCGGTGAGCTGGTCGGAGCTCGCGGGGAGGCCGGTGAGGACGGGAGTGTGGAGGTGCCCGCCGGGCAGCCGCGGGGCGAGGTCGAGTCGCAGCCGGTTGGAGCGGTAGGCCACCTCGTTGGACAGGTACCCGCCGCCACCGCCCTCGACGGCCCGGGAGCCGGGGGTGGGCCCGTCCTCGCGGTCCACCGGCGCGTCCGCGCCGGCGGGGATCTCGGTGACGGTGGTGTTGAGCGCCACGGGGTACGGCTGTTGGACGGCGGTCATGGCCGAGGCCGGCAGGGTGGTCGGGATGAACTCGGGACCGGGGCCGAGGCCCGGAGCGGTCACCGGGTGCTCCCGGGTGCCGCCGGAGAGCGCGCCGGTGTTGTCGGGGTACGGGTCGGCGGAGCGGGCCCGGCCGGCCCAGGCCTCCACGGTGAACAGTCCGGGGTAGCCCTGGCTGACGGTGGTGATCTGGTCGGCGGAACGGGGGCCGGGGGAGAGGCGCGGGCCGAAGGCGCGCTCGACGATGCCGAGGTCGAAGTCGGCGTAGCGGACGGGGAGCAGGACGGCCCGGATCTCGGCCCGGGTGCCGTCGGCCAGGGTGATCCGCAGACCGTTCAGCCGCAGGGCCGCCGCACCCGAGGGGTTGGCACGGCGGAGTTCGCCGTCGAGGCCGAAGGGGTCGAAGCCGCTGACGAACACCCGCCGCAGGCCGGGCGTGCCGCTGAACTCGTTGTCCAGCAGCCCGCGGGAGGCGTCTTCGAACCGGGCCCGGAGGGCGCCGGTGTCGGCGGGGAAGGCGGGCCGCCACTGGGCGAGGCGGACGGTCATGGCGAGCCGGGTCCAGTAGAGGGGGCGGTCGTCCCGGGCGGGCAGGTCGCCGCCGGGGCGCCGCTCCTGCGCGCGGTCCACCGCGGCCCGCCAGAGCGCCCGGCCCCAGGAGTCCACCAGGGACCGGGCCTCGGCGGCGTTCCGGGTGGAGCACAGGGCGGCGGGGAAGCGGGCGACGAACTCGCCGAGGTCGGCCCGCTCGGTGAAGGCGGCCGTCCTCGGGTCCGCCAGGCGGGCCTGCTCGGCGTCGGGGCGCGGGGCGGGGGCGGTGTCGCAGGCGGGCCGGCTCCGGGCCGTCGCGACCCCCGGGAGCAGGGGCACCGCGAGCGCGCCGACGAGACTCGCGACCAGGGCGTAGCGGGTGATTGTCATGAACTCTGACACTACATCCGCTCCTGATGATCCACCAGATCGTCTCGGTGGGAGCGGAGTTGGGGCGTGGTGCGGAGGCCGACGCGCGTGTGCTCTCCGGAAGGGCGCCCGGCGCCGGCGGCGGCGACCTTGGCCCCGAAGAGGCAGTGGTCCACCCGCGCCTCGTCCACGACGAGCCGGTGGCCCGCACCGTCGGTCGGGATCGGGGACGTCGGCCGCCCCGCAGGTCCGGAGGTACGGCGTCGGATCACCTCACCGGGCGCCGTCCCGGGGTGCCGCGCCCCCGTCCGCGGGCAGGTCGAGGGTCACGGTGAGGCCGCCGTCCGGGCCGGGGGAGAGCCGGAGCTCGCCGTGGTGGGCGGTGGTGACGGCGGCCACGATGGTGAGGCCGAGACCGTGGCCGCGCCGGGCGGGGTCGGTGGCGGCGGTGCGGCCACGGGCGCGGAGGAAGGGCTCGGTGAGGGTGGCCACGGTCTCCGGGGCGAGCGGGGGACCGGTGTTGCTGACGGTGAGCCGGACGCGGTCCGGGTGGTGGCGGTCGGGGCCGGTGCTGACGGTGACGGAGCCGCCGGTGGGGTGGTTGTGGCGCAGGGCGTTGTGCAGGAGGTTCAGCGCGGCCTGACGGAGGAGGACCGGACTGCCGGTGGTGGGCGCGGGGTCGAGCGCGGCGGTGACCGTGATGCCGTGCGTGCGGGCCTCCTCCCGGACGGTGGCCAGGGCCTCCCGGACGGCGGTGGCCAGGTCGGTCGCGATGAGGTCGGGCGGGGTCCGGTCGAGGGCGGCGAGCTGGAGCAGCGCCTCACTGATCTCGATGCCGCGTTGGTTGGTGTCCTGGAGGCGGGTGACCAGACGGCCCCAGTCCTGGCCGGCCGGGTCGGCGGCGGCGACCTGGAGCATGGTGCGGGTGATGGCCAGCGGGGTGCGCAGCTCGTGCGAGGCGTTGGCGGCGAACCGCTGCTGCGCCTCGAAGGAGCGCTGGAGGCGTTCCAGCATCTCGTCGAAGGCGTCGGAGAGCTCGGTGAACTCGTCCCGGGGGCCGCTCAGGGCGACCCGGTGCTCCAGCGCCCCGTCGGCCGCCCGCCGCGCGGCACCGGTGAGGTCCTGGAGCGGCCGCAGGACGCGCCCGGCGATGAACCAGCCGCCGGTGAGGCCGACGGCCGTCATCAGGGCCAGGGCGTAACCACCCGCCCGGAGGAGGGAGTCGAGGATCTCCTGGCGCGACGGCGCGTCCGAGCGGTAACGCGGGTTGGAGGAGGTCAGCGGGTAGTTGGGGACGTACTTCATGGCGACGTAGATCACGGCCAGCGACAGCACCCCGGCCGCCAGCGTGAAGAGCGTGTAGCTGAGCGTCAGGCGCATCCGGGCCGTCAGGCGCCGCGGCCGGGGCCTGGCGCCGGTGGACGGGTTCACCGGGTGTCCTCGTCCTCGGGGGCCGGCTCGCCGAAGCGGTAGCCGACGCCGGGGACGGTGTGGATGACCCAGGGGTGGCCGAGGCGTTTGCGCAGGCTGGAGATGGTGATCCGGACGGCGTTGGTGAAGGGGTCGGCGTTCTCGTCCCAGGCCCGTTCCAGCAGTTCCTCGGCGCTGACGACACCGCCCCGGGCGGCCATCAGGACCTCCAGGACGGCGAACTGCTTGCGGGGGAGCGCCACGTAGCGCCCGTCGCGGTAGACCTCGCGGCGGAACGGGTCCAGCCGCAGGCCGGCCTGTTCCAGGACCGGCGGGGCGGAGCGGGCCGGGCGGCGGGCCAGGGCGCGCAGCCGGACCACGAGTTCGGCGAGGTCGAAGGGCTTGGTCAGGTAGTCGTCGGCCCCGAGCCCGAAACCGTCGACCTTGTCGTCCAGACGGGCGGCGGCGGTGAGCATCAGGACCCGGCAGCCGAGACCGCGCTCGACGATGATCCGGCAGACCTCGTCCCCGTGCGTGCCGGGGATGTCCCGGTCGAGCACGACGACGTCGTACACGTGGACGCCGAGCCGTTCGAGCGCGGCGTCGCCGTCGCCCGCCACGTCGGCGGCGATCGCCTCCAGCCGCAGTCCGGCCTGGACCGCCTCGGCGAGGTAGATCTCGTCCTCCACCACCAGGACCCGCACGCGCCGCTCTCCCGTCTCTGTCCGCCGACGACCGCCGGCGGCGGTGGTCGTTCGTCACACGACGGAACCGCAGGGGACCCCGTCGGACTCCATTGGACCCCATCGGGCGTATCGAAAACGTATCGGCCCGCGCGAACACCCCCGCAACATCGCCTCCCGTCGAATGGCTCCCGACAACGGACCGACGACACCGGGAGGCTGGGATGGACGCGGAGCTCAGGGAGCGGACGGAGTACCCGCGAGGGCCGGTGGTCGGCGCGCGACGGCGCCGCGGCCGGTTGGTCGCGGGCGCCGTCGCGGTCGTCGCGCTGGCCTCGGCAGGGGTCTGGGCCGCCGGCCCGGGAACGGCCGGCCTGCGCGGGATCACGGCGATGATCAGCGGTGCGTCGCCGGGGGCGGCGGAGGACGGGGCGATCCCCGACGGGACCAGGCTGAGCCCCTTCGACACCGAGGCCCCGGCCGTCCGCAAGCTCGACGGCCCCCTGCTGGCGGCCCTGCGGCAGGCCACCGTCGACGCCCGGGCCAACCGCGTCGAGATCACCGTCACCTCCGGCTGGCGCAGCCGGGACTACCAGCAGCGGCTGCTCGACCGCGCGGTGGTCGAGCACGGGACGCTGGAGCGGGCCCGGCAGTTCGTGAACACGCCCGACGCCTCCACGCACGTGACGGGCAAGGCGGTGGACGTCGGCCCGACGGACGCGGCGTACTGGATGGCGCAGTACGGCGCCCGGTACGGGCTGTGCCAGGTGTACGCCAACGAGGTGTGGCACTACGAGCTGCTCACCACCCCGGGTGGGACCTGCCCGGCCCAGCTGCCGGACGCGGCCGGATGACGGCGGACACCGTTGCGGCGCGCACCCGGACGTCCGGTGCCGGGGCCGAAGCCGAACCTGCTGGGGCCGACATGCCGAGGCCCGTGCCGCCGAAGGCCGCCTGGCGGCGAGGACGGCTCCCCGCCGGTCTCGGCGTCCTGACCGCGCTCGCCCTCGCCGGGCACCGGCGGCTGCCCGACCCGGGCATCGGGCTGCGGAGCCTGTGGGAGAGCCTGCTGCCGTGGAGCGCGGCACCGGCGGTGGGCCTGCTGCTCTGGGCGGCGGTACGCCGGGCCCCGGCGGTTGCCGTCGCGGCCGGCGCGCTCGCGGCGGTCTGGGCGGTGCAGTTCGGCCCGCTGCTGGTGACCGGCCCGCTGCTGGTGACCGGTCAGGGCCGGCAGGCCGGGGACGGCCTGACGGTGGTGACCCACAACGTGCGCGCCGACAACCGGGACCAGGCCGGAACCGCCCGCGCCCTGCTGGCCGCCCACCCGGACCTGGTGGCGCTGGAGGAGGTGACCGGGCCGGCGTGGCCCGCGTACCAGGCGGTGCTCGGCGCCGAGCTGCCCCACCACTTCCGCTCCGGAACCGTCGGACTGTGGAGCCGGTACCCGCTGGCGGAGGCCGGGCGGCTGGTCATCGACCCGGGGTGGAACCGCTCGCTGCGGGCCGAAGTTCGTTCCCCGATCGGCCCGTTGGCGGTCTACGTGGCCCACCTCGGCTCCGTCCGGCCGACCCTCACCGGGTTCGCCACCGCCCACCGGGACCGCGACCTCGCGGCGCTCGGCCGCGCCCTGGACGCGGAACCCCTGCGCCGGGTGGTCCTGCTCGGCGACCTCAACGCCGCCACCGACGACCACGCCCTGGCCCCGCTCACCGAGCGGCTGACCCCCGCCCGCGGCGGCTTCGGCTTCACCTGGCCGGCCGCCTTCCCGCTCGCCCGGATCGACCACCTCCTGACCCGCGACCTGTCCGCCACCACCTGGACCCTGCCCGCCACGGCCAGCGACCACCTCCCGCTGGCGGGAACGATCCGCGCCCCGGCCCCGTCCGGGAGCGACCGCGGCTCGCCGTAGTCGCCGCTGTGGACGAGGGCCGGAGAAGTGGTGCGCGTGCGGCCGCCCGTAGACCTGGTCGACCTGGTCACGGTCCGAAGAGCCGGGCCGGGACACCCTTGGATCAGGGCCGCGAGGGCTTCACGGCCCTGATCCGACCACACTGGTGGCGTGCCGCGTCCTCCTACCTGTGGGGTCCCGAGCCGAGCCCGGGACCCGGCTCGGTCCGTGACCTCAGTCGACGGGAGCCGTGATGTACGCGGCCACACCGGTCCGGCGCGCGGTCTCCAGCGCGCGCACCAGGTCGTACTGCGAGGCCGGTACGATCCGCTGCCACTCCGCGATGCTCTTCACGGCGTAGTCGGTGTGCTCCCTCGGATCGAGAACGATGGCTTCGATCTCGCTGTCCGTCATCACTCGTGAAGTAGGCCGCCGGCGAGGTGCCTCTGGGTGAGGTCCTTTTCCGGCGGCCCCTTCCCGAACCGGGCTTGCGGCTTTCACCGCACCCGGCTC
>NZ_JBHYYB010000094.1:0-35199 GCF_042752535.1 Kitasatospora sp. NPDC059327
CTTTGTTTAATACTCTACTTTGTTGCGCGCGCTCGCCCCCAAACTGGTTTACGCCGTCCCCGGGCGGCCCCCCGCGCGGGGGCCGGGGTGCCGGGCGGCCCCCCCCCCGCCGCGCGTGGGCCGCCGGGTCATGCGGTGGGGCCGGTTGAGAGCGGGCCGCGCGTTTCGCCGCGGCCCGCTCCGCGCCGCGCCGGGGCCGCTCAAAGGCTGCGGGCGGTGATGTCGCCGTAGGCGGTGGTGGCGTGGATGTTCAGGGCGGCGGCGCCCTCGGCGTTCTTGAGCGCGTTGTGGATCCGGCCGTAGCCGGTGCCGGCGTTCAGGGAGGCGGCCACGCCGCGGGCCGCGTCGACCGAGATCGCGCCGGCGTCGGTGCTGAGGGTGACGGTGCCGCTCCGGGCCTCGGTGATCCGGATGTCGCCCCGCTTGGTGCTGATCCGGGCGGGGCCGCTCAGGCGGCCGATCGTGATGTCGCCGTCGAGCACCGTCAGGTGGGCGCTCGCGGCCTCGTCGAGCTTGACCGTGCCCTGGGCGCTCTCGAAGGTGACGTCCCCGAGCCGGCCGACGCCGCGGAGCTCGGAGCCGGCCGCCTTCGCCTCGACGTGGGAGCCGGCCGGCAGCTGGACGGTCACCTCGACGGAGCCGGAGGGGCCGAAGAGCCGGTTCTTCTCCGGCGCGGCCTCGATCCGCAGCACGCCGTCCTCGTAGGCGACGGTGACCTGCTCGGCGGCCTTCACGTCGCGCCCCTTCGAGGCGTTCGCGGGCCGGACCTCGACCGTGGTGTCGGCCCGGTCGGCGGCGATAAGCCGGATGTGCCCGCCGGGGATGTCCAGGACGGCGGCGATCGGGGCGGCGGTGGCGAACTTCTGCATCGTGGTCTCCTGTGACTCGTTGTTTCCGACATCGCAAAAGCTACGTTGCGTTCGTAGGTCTGGCAACAAGCTCGTTGCACATGCTCGGCATCAATGCAGGTGGGAGCCGCATAATCGTTGCAGTGGGGCTGGACTTAATGCAATGAGAGTCCGCTTGGTCGTTGCAATCGAAGCGAGTGAACGCGATGCCGGGGCCCGGCCGACGCCCCCTCGCTCACCCGAGCGAGGCGCCTCGGCCCGGCGAACAAGCCGACTCGGCGTGGGACGTCGGACCGTCCGACGTTCCACGCCATCCACCGCTCGCGCGGGTGGGGCGCCGCGGTGGCTCTTCCGGCCGCGGCGGCGTGGCGGCGAACAGGACAGTCCCGGACCCCCGGGCTGCCGGATGGCTGGGGACGGCTGGGAACCCGCTGGGAGTTCGGCCAACGGCTTGCCGGGGGGTGGGCAAGGCGAGGGCTCCGGGAGGGCGGAGCGTGCCGTAATGCCCGGATTCGTTCGGTCAGGCTTCTCCCAGGTGGTGCCCAGGGTGCCGCAAGAGCGTCCGGCGAAGCTGTGCGCCATGAAGGTGCTTCCGCGACGGCGTGGTGCCGTCCTTCTGAACTCAGCGCTGGGCGTGGCCCTGGTGGGTGCCGCGGCCCTGGCGTACACCACGTTGGACAGCGGGACGGAGAACACGGCCGGCAAGACCCAGGTCCGTACCGCGACCGTGGCCAAGGGCACGGTCCTGGCCACCGTGTCCGGAACCGGCACGCTCGCCTCGCCGACCGACGCCGCCCAGGACTTCACCACGGGCGGGAAACTGACCTCGGTGAAGGTGGCGGTGGGCGACGCCGTGACCAAGGGGCAGGTGCTCGCCACCGTGGACACCACGGCGGCCCAGCAGCAGGTGGACGCGGCCCAGTCCGCGCTGACCACGGCCAACGCCAACCTCACCAAGGCGCAGGCGGGGGTCACCACCACGACCACCCAGCAGATCCCGGGCAGCGCGGCCAAGTCGTCCAGCGGCAACAGCGGCTCCAACAGCTCCAACAGCTCCAACAGCTCCAGCGGCTCCGGCGGCTCGGCCAACGACTCCACCGGCGGTGGCACCGGTGGCGGGGACCGGGGAGCGGGCGCGAGCAGCGCGCCCGCTCCCCAGACCACCCCCGTCCCGCAGACCACCACGATCACCACGACCAAGGTGGACGAGGCGGCCGTCGCGCAGGCTCAGCAGCAGGTGGCCACCGCGCAGACCAACCTCGCCAACGCCCAGGCGGCGCTGGCGGGTACGACGCTCACCGCCTCGGTGGACGGCACCGTGGCGTCCGTCGCCAACAAGGTCGGCGACACGCTGGGGGGCGGCACGGGGAGCAGCGGCACCGGCACCACCAAGTCCAGCGGGACCACCACCGGATCCGGCGCCCCGAGCGGCTTCATCGTGCTGACCAACCCGACCGGGATGCAGGTCACCGCCAATTTCTCCGAGCTGGACTCGCTCAAGCTGAAGAAGGGCGAGTCGGCCACCGTCGCGCTGAACGCGCAGTCCGACACCAAGCTCAACGCCACCGTGCTGTCCGTCAGTTCGCTGCCGGTGAGCAGCGGCGGCACCGGTGGCGCGGCCGCCGTCCAGTACGCGGCGACGCTGCAGATCACCGGGGACACCAGCAAGCTGCGGACCGGTCTGAGCGCGACCGTCTCGGTGGTCACCGGCGAGGCCGACAACGCGCTCTCGCTGCCCACCGCCGCGCTGGCCGGTACCGGGGCCAGCCGGACGGCGACCCTGGTGCAGCCGGACGGCTCCAGCGAGCGGGTCACCGTCGAGGTGGGCGTCGAGGGTGACACCACCGTGCAGGTGGTCTCCGGGCTGAAGGAGGGCGACAAGGTCGAACTCGCCACCACCAGCGGCACCAACGGCTTCCCCAACGGTTCCTTCCCCGGGCTGACCGGCGGCCAGGGCGGCCAGGGCGGCCGAAACGGCGCGGGCTCGGCCGGCGTCGCGGGTGTCGGCGCGGCAGCGGGCGGCACCGGCGCCGGTGCGGGCGGCGCCGGTCGGGGCGGTAGCCGCTGATGGCCCGCCAGCTACCGGCCGTCCCGGAGGGATCGACGCCTCCGCCGGTCATCCAGATCCGCCGGCTCACCAAGGCCTACGGCCACGGCGACGCCACCGTGCACGCGCTGCGCGGCCCGTCGGACCAGGCCACCGGCGAGCCGCTGGGCGTCACCCTGGACATCGACCAGGGCGACTTCGTCGCCGTGATGGGCAGTTCGGGCTCCGGCAAGTCGACCCTGATGAACATCCTCGGCTGCCTGGACGTGCCCACCGCGGGCCGCTACCTGCTGGACGGCATCGACGTCGGCCACCTGGACGAACAGCAGCTCTCGCTGGTGCGCAACCGCAAGATCGGTTTCATCTTCCAGTCGTTCAACCTCGTCCCCCGCACCACCGCGCTCGCCCAGGTGGAGCTGCCGCTCGCCTACGCGGGCGTGCGCAGCGCCGAGCGCCGGCGCCGGGCGCTGGCCGCGCTCTCGCTGGTCGGTCTCGCCGAGCGCTCCGGGCACCGGCCCAACGAGCTCTCCGGCGGCCAGCAGCAGCGCGTCGCGGTGGCCCGGGCACTGGTCACCGCGCCCGCGATGCTGCTCGCCGACGAGCCCACCGGCAATCTGGACAGCCGCTCCACCGACGAGGTGCTGGCGCTCATCGACGGACTCAACGCGACCGGTCGCACGGTGGTGCTGATCACCCACGAGGACGAGGTCGCGCGGCACGCGAAGCGGGTGATCCGGTTGGTCGACGGCGCGATCGTCGACGACGTCCGGCAGGCCCCGGTGGACGGGCCGCCGCCCGCCCTTCTCCCGGCCGCCGGATTCCTGGGGGTGCCGGCGTGATCCTCTGGCAGATGCTCCGCTTCGCCGTCGGCGGCCTGGCCGCCAACAAGGTGCGCTCCGTCCTCACCATGCTGGGCGTGCTGATCGGTGTCGCCTCGGTGATCCTGCTGCTCGCGGTCGGCAACGGCTCCTCGGTGGCGGTCAAGGAGTCGATCACCTCCCTCGGGACCAACTCGCTGACGGTCACCGCCGGGTCGTCCTTCGGCGGCTCGCGCACCGCGTCCACCACCAAGAAGCTCACGATCGCCGACGCCAAGGCGCTGGCGAGTGACTCGGAGTCGACCGCGATCAAGTCCGTCGCCCCGGTGGTCACCACCAGCGGCACCGCGCTGTACGGGGACATCTCCTACAGCCCCGGCTCGATCGTCGGCACCTACCCCGCGTACTTCGAGACCGCCAACCTGAAGATCGGCCACGGCGAGTACTTCACGTCCGACGACGTGCTCGGCTCCCGGAAGGTCGCGGTGCTCGGCGCCACCACCGCCAAGCAGCTGTTCGCCACCACCGACCCGGTCGGCAAGCAGATCACCGTCGGCGGCACCCCGCTCACCGTGGTCGGCGTGCTGCAGGCCAAGGGCGGTACCGGCTTCACCGATCCGGACGACGTGGTGATCGCGCCGCTGCCGACCGTGCAGAACGCCTTCACCGGCTTCGGGCCGGTCAGCCAGATCCTGGTGCAGGCCTCCTCGGCCGAGACCACCACCGCCGCGCAGGCGGAGATCACCCGGGTGCTGCTCGGCACCCACGCGATCGCCGACCCGAGCAAGGCCGACTTCCGGATCGGCAACCAGGCCTCGCTGCTCACGGCCCGGGAGTCCACCACCAAGACCTTCACGGTGCTGCTCGGCGCGGTGGCCGCGATCTCGCTGCTGGTCGGCGGGATCGGCATCACCAACATCATGCTGGTCACCGTCACCGAGCGGACCAGGGAGATCGGCATCCGCAAGGCGCTCGGCGCGCCGCGCGGGGTGATCCTCGGGCAGTTCCTGGTCGAGTCCACCCTGCTGTCGGTGATCGGGGCCGGGCTCGGGGTGCTGGCCGGCCTCGCCGGGTCACACGTCGAAGTGGTCGGCATCAAGCCGGTGGTGATCCCCGAGTCGGTGCTCGGAGCGTTCGGCATCGCCGTCGCCATCGGCCTGTTCTTCGGCAGCTACCCCGCCAACCGGGCCGCCTCGCTGCGCCCGATCGACGCCCTTCGCCACGAGTGACCTAAGGACTCGCAGACCATGAGCAACGAGATCGAGCCGCGCACTCCTGCCGAGCAGGTCGTCCTGCTCTCCACCGCGCCGGACGCCCGGGACGTCACCGCCGAGCTGGCCGCGCCGCCGCGTCGCCGGCTGCCGTGGCCGACCCTGGTGCTGGCCGGCGCGGTGATCGCCACCGGGGCCTTCGCGGGCGGCGTCTGGTACCAGCAGGACCACGGGTCCACCGGCAAGGCGTCCGCCGCCGGGCAGCAGCCCAGGGCGGCGGCCTCCGGCTTCGGCGGCGGACAGAACGGCACCCGCCGGGGCGGTCAGGGCACCGGCCAGGGCGGTCAGGGCACCGGTGGTCAGGGTGCCCAGGGCGGCTTCACCCGGGGCACCGTGAAGGCCGTCGACGGCACCACCGTCTACCTGACCGACGCCAACGGCAACACCGTCAAGGTGACCACCGGCGACGCCACCAAGGTGCAGCTCAACAAGGAGGGCAAGGTCACCGACCTGCAGCCCGGCCAGAGCGTCACCGTGGTCGGCACCCCGGCCGCCGACGGCGGCTACGCCGCCACCCAGCTCGTCGAGGGCGCGGCCGGCTTCGGTGCCGGCGGCTTCGGTGGAGCCGGTGGGGCCGGCGGCACCAGGGGGACCCAGAGCCCGTCCGGCGGCTGACCCCGCGGCACCGGACGACCGCGTGGCCCGGCCGAACCTCCTCCGGCGGCCGGGCCGCGCGCTGCCCGGACCCGGGCCGCACGTCATGGGTACGGGGTCGCGCGCCGCCGGTACGCTGCCCGGACCCGGGCCGCACGTCATGGGTACGGGGTCGCGCGCCGCCGGTACGCTGCCCGGACCCGGGCCGCACGTCATGGGTACGGGGTCGCGCGCCGCCGGTACGCTGCCCGGACCCGGGCCGCACGTCATGAGCACGGGGCCGCGCGCCGCCGGTACGCTGCCCGGACGCCCGACGTGCCGGGGCGCGGGGCCCGTACGCACACCATCCAGCCCGACCGCGCGGGCCCGTTCGCCTAAATCCGCCCGATAAGGTGTTAATCCAACATTCATCGATGGCGCATAGCCTCCCCGGGCTAGCCTCAGCTGAACGCCATCGTCCGACCGGGAGGCGGAACCCCCGTGCAAGGCACTGTGTCCACACCTGGCAGCTCCGCCGTGGGCGGCGTCCCGGGGGAGGCGTTCCTCCTCGTCGTCGACGACGAACCCAACATCCGGGAGCTGCTCTCCGCCTCCCTGCGCTTCTCCGGCTTCCGGGTCGCCTCCGCCGCCAGCGGCACCGAGGCCCTCGAACTGATCGCCGCCGAGCGACCCGACCTGGTCGTCCTGGACGTGATGCTCCCCGACCTCGACGGCTTCACCGTGGTCGAGCGGCTGCGCGAGCAGACCACCCGGGGCCAGATCGCCGGCCCCGGCCACGGCCACCCCGGCGACCACCTGCCGGTGCTCTTCCTGACCGCCAAGGACGGCGTCGGCGACAAGGTCCAGGGCCTGGCCGCCGGTGCGGACGACTACGTCACCAAGCCGTTCAGCCTGGAGGAGCTGATCGCCCGGATCCGGGCGATCCTGCGCCGGGCCGGCGGCCCCGCCGAGGACGGCCGGCTGGTCGTCGCCGACCTCACCCTCGACCCGGTCGCCCACGAGGTCACCCGCGGCGGCGCCCCGGTCGCGCTCTCCCCGACCGAGTTCAAGCTGCTGCACTACCTGATGGCCAACGTCGGCCGGGTGGTCTCCAAGGCGCAGATCCTCGACCACGTCTGGGCCTACGACTTCGGCGGCGACCTCTCCATCGTCGAGTCCTACATCTCCTACCTGCGCCGCAAGCTCGACTCCGGCCCCGCGCACGGTCCCAAGCTGATCCACACCGTCCGCGGCATCGGCTACGCGCTGCGCCGGCCGCCGCAGAGCTGACCGCCCCCCGTGTTCCCCCGGTTCTCGCTGCGCGTACGGCTGCTCGTCCTCGTCCTGGCCCTGGTCACCACCGGGCTCGTGGTCAGCGACGTCGTCGTGCTCGGCACCGTGCGGATGCAGTTGGTGCAGCGCCTCGACGACCAACTGCAGCGCTTCGCCGAGCCGCTCTCGCACCGCGTCCCCGGCCGGGTGACCTGGCCGGACAACAAGCAGCCGTCGGTCGGCGGCAAGCGGGGCACCCCCAACTACCTGGCGGCGCTGCCCAGTCAGTACCTGGTCCAGTACCTCTCGGCGGACGGCAAGGTCCAGCAGGTCGTCCGGCAGCCGGTCTCCGAGAACGACCCGGCACCGCAGCTGGCCGGCCTCGACCCGGCCGCCGCCGCCCCCGACACCCCGTTCGACCTGCCCGACCAGCGCGGCCGGCGCAGCTGGCGCACGCTCGTCCTGCCGCTCCAGCGGCCGCCCGCCCCCGCCAGCGTCTTCGCCGCGCCGGCCCCCACCCCCGCGTACCTGATGGTCGCGGTGTCCCGTGAGGACATCGACGCCACGGTCGGGCGGCTGCGCACCTCGTTCCTGGCGATCGGCGGCGCGGTGCTGGTGCTGATCGCGGCCCTCGGCTTCTTCGCCGTCCGGGCCGGGCTGCGACCGCTGCGCCGGATCGAGGAGGGCGCCGAGCGGATCGCCTCCGGCGAGCTGTCCCACCGGATGCCCGAGCTCTCCACGCGCACCGAGGTCGGCCGGCTCTCCGCCGCCCTCAACGCGATGCTCGTCCAGATCGAGGCCGCGTTCGCGGCCCGGGCCGAGTCCGAGGCGCGGATGCGGCGCTTCGTCGCCGACGCCTCGCACGAACTGCGCACCCCGCTGGCCGGCATCCGCGGCTTCGCCGAGCTGTACCGGATGGGCGCGCTGCCCACCGAGGCGGACGTCAAGCGGACGATGTCCCGGATCGAGAGCGAGGCCGTCCGGATGGGCACCCTGGTCGAGGACCTGCTGGTGCTCGCCCGGCTCGACGAGGAACGCCCGCTCGACCTCGCCCCGATGGACCTGCGCACCCTCGCCGCGGACGCCCTGCACGACCTCACCGCCCTGGACCCGTCCCGTCCGGTCGCGCTCACCGGGCCGTCCGGCACCGGTGCGCCGGGCCCGGCCCCGGTGATCGGTGACGAGGCGCGGCTGCGCCAGGTGGTCACCAATCTGGTCGGCAACGCCGTCAAGCACACCCCGCCCGGCACCCCGGTCCGGATCGGCGTCGGCACCTCACAGGGCCTGTGCCTGCTCGAAGTCGCCGACTCCGGCCCCGGTCTCACCGAGGAGCAGGCCGTCCGGGTCTTCCACCGCTTCTACCGCGTCGACGCCTCCCGCAGCCGGCACGACGGCGGCGGCGCGGGCCTGGGCCTCGCCATCGCCACCGCGCTCACCCACGCGCACGGCGGCGCACTCACCCTGCACACCGCCCCCGGCACCGGCGCCACCTTCCGCGTGGAACTCCCCCACCAGCGCTGAAACCGCCCGTTCGGGTGAATCGGTGATCGTTCCTCCCGTCGGCTCCTCGGTCGTGTGCGACCGTACGGCCGCGGCTTGATGCGGATCGCGCGCGCCGACCACACTGGACGGGAAGAGGTGTCTCAATGACCGTGCTCGTAGCCGAGGAGACCGTCGTGGACCTGGACCAGGCGCTGTGGCAGGTGTGGACGGAGATGGACGTCCCTGAGGGCTTCAGGGCGGAGATCATTGAAGGGGCCATCGAGATGTCGCCCACTGGCGGGACCCGCCACCTGACGATCAACCGCCGTGTCCTGCTGGCGCTGCACGACCAGTTGCGAGGCACCGGTTGGGCCCCTGCGAACGACGGTAACGTCATCCACGGCTTGAGGGTGATGATCCCCGATGTCTTCGTCGCCCCCGATGACCTGGAGGAGATCGAGCACCCCGAAGGGCTGGGTGTGCTCGCTTCCGGCGTCGCCCTGGTGGTCGAGACGGTCTCCCCTGGCAGCCGGGCCCGCCGCCGTGACCTCGTGCTCAAGCACCGGGCCTACGCGACCGCCGGCATCGCGGTGTACGTGATCGTCGACGACTTCGACGAGGGCGGCGCCGTCACCGTCCTGACCGGCCCCGACCCCGAGCGCGGTGCCTACGCCCGCTCCGTCCGCACGCCGTACGGCGAGGAGGCGGTCGTTCCGGAGGGCCCGGCGAAGGGGTTCGCGATCGGCCCGGAGATCACCGGGGCGCGCCGGGGCTGACCGCCTCGTCCAGCAGGCCCTGGGCCAGCAGGCCGGCCTGGAAGCGGGAGCCGGCGCCGAGGGTCGTCAGCAGCTCGGCGACCCGGCGGCGGTAGGTGCGCAGCGAGAGGCCCAGCAGGCGGGCGCCGGTCTCGTCGGTGTGGCCGGCGGCGAGGGAGCGGAGGATCTGCCGGGCCTGGTCGGTGAGGAGCGGCGGAGTGGCGCGGTCGGCGAGGTCGGTGGCGCTCTCCCAGGCGGCGCGGAACAGCGAGCGCACGCCGTCGACGACCTCCGGTGCCCGCACCACGGTGTACGTCCGCACTCCGCGCACGGGGGCGCCGGCCAGGATCGCGGTGCGCCGGTCGATGATGATCGCCTCGCGCGCCAGTGGCCCGTCGCTGATCCGGATCTCGACGCCGGTGGCGGCGATCCGCAACAGCCGTCGTTCGGACTCCGGGTCGGCGAGCGCGCGCCGGGTGTAGAGCTTGCGCATGGTGAGCCCGGGGAGGAGGTGCGGTCGTTTGCCCTCCGCGAAGGCGGCGTTGACGCCGGTGGACCAGGTCATCAGGTCGGTGGCGGCGACCAGGAACTCCTCCCGCGACGCGACGAAGAGGTGGCCGGCCCGTCGGACGAGTTCCTGTTCGCCGTGCAGGGTGATGATCGGGTCGGTGGTCATGGCAGTAACCTGCCAGATCGGTCGGGCCGCGGGCCAGCGCGACGGAGGCTTACCGACATGACGATCACCCCGAACGCCGCCCCCGCTCCCGCCTCCGCCGCCGGCTCCTTCCTGCTCGGCGGGGACCTGCCCGTCTCCCGGATGGGCTTCGGCGCGATGAAGCTGCCCGCCCGGGACTGGCACGGCCCGGCCTGCGACCCCGTGCGGAGCGTCGCGGTGCTGCGCCGGGCGGTCGAGCTCGGCGTCGACCACATCGACACCGCCTGGTTCTACTTCCACGAGGACGTCTCCGCGAACGGGCTGATCCGCGAGGCGCTGCACCCGTACCGCGACGGCCTGGTGATCGCCACCAAGGTCGGCCCCGGCCGTAACCCCGACGGCAGTTGGCAGGACCCGGCCCGCCCGGTGGAGTTGCGCGCGGCCGTCCACCGCAACCTGCGCGAGCTCGGGGTGGACCGGCTCGACCTGGTCTACCTGCGGCGGATGCCCAGCCAGGGGTCGATCGCGGAGGTCTTCGCCACCCTGGCCGAGCTGCGCGAGGAGGGGCTGATCCGCCACCTCGGGGTCAGCAACGTCGACGCGGCCCAGCTCGCCGAGGCGGAGGCGATCGCGCCGGTGACCGCCGTGCAGAACCGGTTCAGCGTGCTGGAACACTCGGCGCAGGACGCGGCGCTGCTGGCGGACTGCACCGCCCGGGGCATCGCCTTCGTCCCGTTCTACCCGCTCGGCGGCTCGGGGGTGCCCGCCGATCCGGCGCTCCAGCGGGTGGCCGACCGGCACGGCGCCACCCGGGCGCAGGTCATGGTGGCCTGGCTGCTGGCCGTCTCGCCGTCGATCCTGGCCATCCCGGGCACCTCCTCGCCGGTCCACCTGGAGGAGAACGTCGCGGCCGCTTCGCTGCGGCTCGGTGCGGAGGACCTCGCCGAGCTGGCGGCGCCGACCCGGGGGTGAACCATCGTGCCGCGCGGCCGGTCTGACGGACCGACCGGCAGGCACCGCCGCTTCTCCCGCGCCCGCCCCGGGGTCCGTACGCCGGGGCGGGCGCCGCCACTCGGGGGGTTGGCCGTGCGCGGGGGACCGGCCTAGGATCGCCGCTACGGCATCGCGTGTCGGTCACCGTCCGGGTGAGGCATGGAGGTAGCCCGTGAGTGCCTTACGGAGGCATTCGAAGCATGGCAGTCCAGTTGAACCACACCATCGTGCAAGCCCGGGACAACCGGGAATCCGCCGCCTTCCTGGCCGGCGTCCTCGGCCTTGAGGTCGGTACCGCCTGGGGCCCGTTCGTCCCCCTCGCCACGGACAACGGCGTCACCCTCGACTTCGTGTCCGTCCCGGCGGAGTCGGTCGTCCCGCAGCACTACGCCTTCCTCGTCTCGGACGAGGAGTTCGACGCCGCCTTCGCGCGGATCGAGGCCGACGGCATCGGCTACTACGCCGACCCGCAGCTGAAGCTGCCCGGCGAGATCAACCACCACCACGGTGGCCGGGGTCTGTACTTCTTCGACCCGGCCGGCCACGGCATGGAGATCATCACCCGCCCCTACGGCAGCCACTAGGCCCCGCCCGGTCCCCGGCCCGGCCGCCCGCCCGGTCGGGGACCGCTTGCCGCCGGACGGCCGTCCGGCGCCTGTCAAGCGCCGGATCGTCCAAGATCATCACGACAGTCGCCCGCACGTTCGTTGTGGCAGGCCAGGGCCGGTCCGCAGACTGTGCGCACGGCATCGCCGGTCAATCGCACCCCGCCCGCATTTCACTCGTAAGCATGATGGATACTGACCCTTGTGAACGTGTTCACGTTCACAAGCGGACAAGCTTGCGCGGTTACGCAGCGGTCTACAGCTATAGATGAAGTTTGTCCGGAAAGTGACCTTTCAGGTCGGGTTGGAGAGAGGGCGACGTGGAACTGGCAATCGCTCACGAAACCATCGCGCGATGGCAATTCGGTATCACCACCGTCTACCACTTCCTCTTCGTACCGCTCACCATCAGCCTGGCCGCCATCGTGGCCGGGCTGGAGACCGCCTGGGTGCGGACGGACAAGGAGAAGTACTTCCACGCCACGAAGTTCTGGGGGAAGCTCTTCCTGATCAACATCGCGATGGGTGTGGTCACCGGCATCGTCCAGGAGTTCCAGTTCGGGATGAACTGGTCGGACTACTCCCGGTTCGTCGGTGACGTCTTCGGCGCCCCGCTCGCGATGGAGGCGCTGATCGCCTTCTTCTTCGAGTCGACCTTCATCGGGCTCTGGATCTTCGGCTGGGACAAGCTGCCGAAGAAGCTGCACTGCGCCTGCATGTGGATGGTGTCGCTCGGCACCGTACTCTCCGCCTACTTCATCCTGGCGGCCAACTCCTGGATGCAGCACCCGGTCGGCTACGCGATCGACCCGGCCACCGGCAAGGCGCAGCTCACCGACATCGCGCGGGTGCTCTTCCAGGACACCACCGTCACCGTCGTCCTGCACACCCTGACCGCCGCCTTCCTCACCGGCGCGGCCTTCATGGTCGGCATCGCCTCCTTCCACCTCTGGAAGGCCAAGCGCCGGCCGGAGGGCGCCGACCCCAAGCGGATCGCCGTGATGCGCACCTCGCTGCGCCTCGGCCTGGTGCTGGCCGTGATCTTCGGCCTCGGCACCGCGCTCAGCGGCGACTCGCTCGCCAAGGTGATGTTCCGCCAGCAGCCGATGAAGATGGCCGCCGCCGAGGCGCTCTGGGACACCCAGGCACCGGCACCGTTCTCGGTCTTCGCGGTCGGCGACGTCAGCAAGGGCCACAACTCGGTGGAGCTGGAGATCCCCGGGATACTGTCCTTCCTCGCCAACAGTGACTTCAGCTCCTCCGTCCCCGGCATCAACGACACGGCCGACGCGGAGGCCGCCAAGTACGGCGGCGACCCGAAGGACTACATCCCGAGCATCTTCGTCACCTACTGGGGCTTCCGCCTCATGATCGGCTTCGGGATGACCTCGTTCGTGGCGGGGGTGGTCGGGCTCTGGACCACCCGGCGCAAGTGGTTGCTGGCGCCGGAGTTCCGCACCGGCGACACCGAGGTGCCCAGGCTGATGCTGACCCCGAAGCGCGAACTCGGCCCGTTCCTCACCAAGTGGAGCTGGCGGATCGGCATCCTCACCATGGGGTTCCCGCTGATCGCCAACAGCTTCGGGTGGATCTTCACCGAGATGGGCCGGCAGCCCTGGGCCGTCTTCGGGCTGATGACCACCGCGAGCGCGGTCTCGCCGAACGTCGGCATCGGCACCCAGATCGGCGCCCTGACCACCTTCACCCTGCTGTACGCGATCCTCGCCGTCATCGAGGTGCGGCTGCTGGTCAAGTACGCCAAGGCCGGCCCGGTCACCTTCGAGCGGCCGCCCACCGAGGACCCGACGCTGCGCGGCCCGTCCTCGGACGACGAGGCCGACAAGCCCCTCGCCTTCGCCTACTGAGCCCACCGAGCCCACTGAGCCCACTGAGCCCAGTGAGCTCCCCACCGAGCCCCACCACGGACTACCGAGGACTACTGAGGATCCGACATGCAACTCCACGACGTCTGGTTCGTCCTGATCGCCGTCCTGTGGATCGGCTACTTCTTCCTTGAGGGCTTCGACTTCGGCATCGGCATCCTCACCAAGCCGCTGGCCCGCTCCACCGCCGAGCGGCGGGTGCTGATCAACACCATCGGACCGGTCTGGGACGGCAACGAGGTCTGGCTGCTCACGGCCGGCGGTGCCACCTTCGCGGCCTTCCCGGACTGGTACGCCACGCTGTTCAGCGGCTTCTACATCCCGCTGCTGGCGATCCTGGTCTGCCTGATCGTGCGCGGCGTCGCCTTCGAGTACCGGGCCAAGCGCTCGGAGCCGCGCTGGCAGCGCAACTGGGAGGAGGCGATCTTCTGGACCTCGCTGATCCCGGCCTTCCTCTGGGGCGTGGCCTTCGCCAACATCGTCCGCGGCGTCGACATCGACCAGCAGAAGAACTACGTGGGCACCTTCTGGGACCTGCTCAACCCGTACGCCCTGCTCGGCGGTCTGGTCACCCTCACCCTCTTCACCTTCCACGGCGCGGTGTTCGCCGCGCTCAAGACGGTCGGGGAGATCCGTGACCGGGCTCGGGCCCTGGCGCTGCGGCTCGGCCTGGTGACGGCGGTCCTGGCCCTGGTCTTCCTGCTCTGGACCCAGGCCGACAACGGCGACGGCTGGAGCCTCGCGGCGCTGGTGATCGCCGTACTGGCCCTGGTCAGCGCCCTGGTGGCCAACCAGCTGGCGCGCGAGGGCTGGGCGTTCGTGCTGTCCGGGGCGACCATCGTGGCCGCGGTCGCGATGCTCTTCCTCGCGCTGTTCCCGGACGTGATGCCGTCCAGCCTGAACGCGGACTGGAGCCTGACCGTCACCAACGCGGCCTCCTCGCCCTACACGCTGAAGCTGATGACGATCGTCGCGGCGGTCTTCACCCCGCTCGTGCTGCTCTACCAGGGCTGGACGTACTGGGTGTTCCGCAAGCGGATCGGCGTCCAGCACATCCCCGGGCACGACCCGGCCGCCGCGCTCGACCAGGGCTGAGCGATGAAGCCCGTCGACCCCCGACTGCTCGCCCACGCCCGCACCACCCGCGCCTTCCTCGCCGGATCGGTCCTCCTCGGCGGGGTGGGGGCGGCCCTGGTGGTCGCCCAGGCGAGCCTGATCGCGGAGATCGTCGTCCGCGCCTTCCAGCAGCGCGCCGGCCTCGGCGAGCTGACCACGCCGTTGGTGTGGCTGGCGCTGACGGCGGTCGGCCGCGGGCTGGTCGGCTGGCTCACCGAACTCACCGCGCACCGGTCCGTCGCCCGGGTGAAGTCCACCCTGCGGCGCCGGCTGCTCGACCACGCCACCGCGCTCGGCCCGGCCTACCTGGCGGGCCGGCGCACCGGCGAACTCACCACCCTGGCCACCCGCGGCGTCGACGCGCTCGACGACTACTTCGCCCGCTACCTGCCGCAGCTGGCGCTCGCGGTGGTCGTCCCGGTGATCGTGCTGCTGCGGGTCGTCGGCGCCGACTTCACCTCGGCCGCGATCATCGCCGGGACGCTGCCGCTGATCCCGCTGTTCATGGTGCTGATCGGGATGGCCACCCAGAGCCGGATGGACCGGCAGTGGGAGACCCTCTCCCGGCTCTCGCACCACTTCCTGGACGTGGTCGCCGGTCTGCCCACGCTCAAGGTGTTCGGCCGGGCCCGCGCCCAGGCCGCCACCATCG
This sequence comes from Kitasatospora sp. NPDC059327, assembly GCF_042752535.1. Taxonomy (NCBI): domain Bacteria; kingdom Bacillati; phylum Actinomycetota; class Actinomycetes; order Kitasatosporales; family Streptomycetaceae; genus Kitasatospora; species Kitasatospora sp. NPDC059327. Next base: position 14,971 of record NZ_JBHYYB010000094.1, read on the forward strand.
CCCGGATCACCGCCGACTACCGCCGCGCCACCCTGCGCACCCTGCGGATCGCCTTCATCTCCTCGTTCGCCCTGGAGCTGCTCTCCACCCTCTCGGTGGCCCTGGTCGCGGTCACCGTCGGCTTCCGGCTGGTCGACGGCACCCTCGACCTGGAGACCGGGCTGCTGATCCTGATCCTGGCGCCCGAGGTGTACTTCCCGATCCGCCAGGTCGGCGCGCTCTACCACTCCAGCGTGGAGGGGCTGACCGCCGCCGACGAGCTCTTCGCGGTGCTGGAGACCCCGCTGCCGCCGGCCGGGACGGTGCCCGCCCCCGCCCTCGCCGGCGCCGTCGTCGAGGCGGCCGGTCTGACCGTGACGCACCCCGGCCGGACGGCGCCCGCGCTGGACGGCGCCGCGCTGACCCTGCGGCCGGGCAGCACCACCGCGCTCACCGGTCCGAGCGGGGCCGGCAAGTCCACCCTGCTCGCCGTCCTGCTCGGTCTCACCGCGCCGGACGCGGGCGGCGTGCGGATCACCGCCGCCGACGGGCGGACGTACGGGCTCGCCGAGCTGGAGCCGGAGAGCTGGCGCCGGCAGATCGCCTGGGTGCCGCAGCACCCGTACCTGTTCGCCGGCACCGTCGCCGACAACCTGCGGCTCTACCGGCCCGACGCCACCGAGGACGAGCTGGCGGCGGCGCTGCGGTCCGCGCACGCGCTGGAGTTCGTGCGGCAGCTGCCCCTGGGGCTCGCCACCGTGCTGGGCGAGGACGGCTCCGGGCTGTCGGCGGGCCAGCGGCAGCGGCTGGCGCTCGCCCGGGTGCTGCTCGCCGACGACCGGCCGCTGGTGCTGCTGGACGAGCCGACCGCCGGGCTGGACGGCGCCTCGGAGGCGGCCGTGGTGGAGGCCGTCCGTGCGCTGGCCGCCGACCCGGCGCGCACCGTGCTGCTGGTCGCGCACCGGCCGGCGCTGCTGGCGGTGGCGGACCGGCTGGTCCGGCTGGCGCCCGCCCCGGCGCCCGCCGCCGTGCCGACCGCCGTGCCCGCCGCCGAACCGCTCCGGCCGGTGCACAGCGGGCGGCCGGTGCCGGCCGCCGACGCCCCGTCGGCGGACCAGGCCGTACCGGCCGCCGCGCGGCCCCGGCTCGCGCTCTCCGTCCTGCTCGGCGCCCTCGCCCTCGGCTGTGCCGTCGCGCTGATGGCCACCTCGGGCTACCTCATCTCCTACGCCTCCGAGATGCCGCCGGTGCTCTACCTGATGATGGCCGTCACCTCGGTGCGGGCCTTCGGGATCGGCCGGAGCGTGTTCCGCTACGCCGAGCGGCTGGTCTCGCACGACGCGGTGCTGCGCGCCCTCGGCACGCTGCGGGCCGCCGTGTACGGCCGGCTCGCCGCGCTCGCCCCGGCCGGGCTGCCGGCCTTCCGGCGCGGTGACCTGCTCTCCCGGCTGGTCGCCGACGTCGACGCCGTCCAGGACCACTACCTGCGCTGGCGGCTGCCGGCCGCGGTGGGGGCCCTGGTGTCGCTGGCCGCGACGGTGGCGATGGCCGTCTTCCTGCCCTCGGCCGGGCTGGTCCTCGGGCTGGGGTTGCTGCTGGCCGGCGCCGTGGTGCCCGCGCTGGCCGCCCGCTGGTCGGCCGGCGCCGAGCGGCGGCAGGCCCCGGCCCGCGGCCGGCTGGCCACCACCGTGGTCGACACCCTGACCGGCACGGCCGAACTCACCGTGGCCGGGGCGCTCGCGGGCCGGCTGGCCGCCGTCCGCTCCGCCGACGCCGCGCTGACCGGGCTGGCCGCCCGTTCGGCCGCCACCACCGCGCTCGGCACCGGGCTGATCGCGCTGCTCACCGGGCTGACGACGACCGCGGCCGCGGCCGTCGGCATCCGGGGCGTGCAGAGCGGCGCGCTGGCGCCGGTCTGCCTCGCGGTGGTCGTCCTCACTCCGCTGGCCGCCTTCGAGGCCGTCACCGGGATGCCGCTCGCCGTCCAGGCCCGCCAGCGCAGCCGGGCCGCCTCGGCGCGGCTGGCCGAGGTGCTGGACGCGCCGGCCCCGGTCACCGAGCCGGCCGCCCCGGTGGCCCTGCCGGAGCGGCCGCTGCCGATCGCCGTCCGTGGGCTGACCGCCCGCCACCCCGGACAGGTCGTGGACGCCCTGGTCGGCCTCGACCTCGATCTCGCCGCCGGCCGCCGGATCGCCGTGGTCGGCCCGTCCGGCTCCGGCAAGACCACGCTCGCCCAGGCGCTGCTGCGGTTCCTGGAGCCGACGGCGGGCCGTGTCACCCTCGCCGCCGGTCGTCCACAGGCTGTGGACAGTCGGACGCTGGCCGGGGACGACGTCCGCCGGGTGATCGGGCTCTGCGCCCAGGACGCGTACGTCTTCGACAGCTCGCTGCGGGAGAACCTGCGGCTGGCCCGGCCCGCGGCCGGCGAGGACGAGCTGCGCGCCGCACTCGCCGCCGCCCGGCTGCTGGACTGGACGGACACCCTCCCGGCGGGCCTCGACACCATGGTCGGCGAGCACGGCGCCCGGCTCTCCGGCGGTCAGCGCCAGCGGCTCGCGCTCGCCCGCGCGCTGCTCGCCGACTTCCCGGTGCTCGTCCTGGACGAGCCCGCGGAGCACCTCGACCTGCCGACCGCCGACGCGCTCACCGCCGACCTGCTCGCCGCCACGGCCGGCCGGACCACGGTGCTGATCACCCACCGGCTGGCCGGCCTCGACGACAGCACCGTCGACGAGGTGCTCGTCCTGGACGCCGGCCGGGTGGTCGAACGCGGCACCTGGTCGGCCCTGGTGGCCGAGCCGGACAGCCGGTTGCGGGCGATGTGGGAGCGCGAGCGGGAGACGGACGGCTCGGTGCCGGCCGGCCCGGTGGCGGTCGCCGGGGCCGTGGCACCCGAGGCCGGACGCACTCCGGTGGTCGCGCCGTCCTTCGGCTGAAAACCGTACAAACTACGCTCGTCACCATGGACCCCACGCCAGACCTGCCGCCCGCCGCCACCCCCGACCCGGCGCCCCACCGGGTGCCCGAGATCTCCTCGCTCGGGCTGGACACCCTGGTCACCGAGGTGGCGGAACGGCTGCAGTCCGCGGCCGCCGTCACCGACCGGATGCAGCGGCTGCTGGAGGCCGTCGTCTCGGTCGGCTCCGGCCTGGACCTGCACGCGACGTTGCACCGGATCGCCACCGGCGCCGCGGAGCTGGTGGACGCCCGGTACGCGGCCCTCGGCGTGATCGCGCCCGGCGGCCAGGGCCTGGCGGACTTCGTCCACGTCGGGGTCGACGACGAGACCGCCGCCGAGATCGGCGAGCTGCCGGCCGGCCGGGGCATCCTCGGCGCCCTGATCGACCGGCCCGAGCCGCTGCGCCTCACCGACCTCGCCGCCGACCCGCGCTCCTCCGGCTTCCCGGCGCACCACCCGGCGATGAAGACCTTCCTCGGCGAGCCGATCCGGATCCGCGACGAGGTCTTCGGCAACCTCTACCTGACCGAGAAGCAGGGCGGCGGCGCCTTCACCCCCGAGGACGAGCAGGTGGTGCACGCGCTCGCCGCGGCGGCCGGAGTCGCGATCGAGAACTCCCGGCTCTACGAGGAGGGGCGGCGGCGCGAGCGCTGGATCGCCGGCGCGGCCGCCGTCACCACGGCCCTGCTCTCCAACCACGAGGCCGAGGTGGCGCTGACCGTCGCCGCCGAGCAGGTGCGCGAGCTGGCGGACGCGGCGCTCGGCATGATCCTGCTGCCGACCGTGGACGGGGAGGGCGACGGGCAGATGCGGGTGGCGCACGCCTCCGGCGAGGCGGCCGAGTTCGTCCAGGGCGAGCTGCTGCCGAAGGAGAGCTTCGCCGCCCGGCTGCTGCGCGGCGACAGCGTCTACCTCGACGACATGTCCAGCGATCCGACCGTGGTGATCCGCCTGGCGCGCAGCTTCGGCCCGTCGATGGCGGTGCCGATGGTCGCCGCCGGCCGGGTGCTGGGCGGGCTCTGCGTCTGGCGCCCGCGCGGCGCGGCGCCGTTCACCGACACGGAGAAGCAGCTCGCCGGGACCTTCGCCTCACAGGCCGCGCTCGCGCTGCGGCTCGCCGAGGGCCAGCGGGACCAGCAGCGCCTCGCCGTCTTCCAGGACCGCGACCGGATCGCCCGTGATCTGCACGACCTGGTGATCCAGCGGTTGTTCGCCACCGGGATGATGCTGGAGAGCGCTGCCCGGCGCGCCGTGGTGCCCGAGGTCCGGGTCGGGATCGGCAAGGCGGTGGACGAGCTGGACGCCACCATCCAGGAGGTCCGCACCACCATCTACGCGCTCCAGCACGACAACCACGGCGATGCGCCGGACACCCTGCGGACCAGGGTGCTGCGGGAGGGCAGCCAGGCCGCGGCGGCGCTCGGCTTCAAGCCCTCGGTGACCTTCATGGGGCCGGTGGAGAGTCTGGTCGGGGACAAGACCGGTCGTCAACTGCTGGCCGCGCTCAGGGAGATGCTCTCCAACACGGCCCGGCACGCCCGGGCCTCGCGGGTCGGTGTGGAGATCGACGCGACCGTGCACCTGGACGACGACGGCCGCCCGGTCAGCGGCGATCCGGAGTCGCTGGACCGGGCCGGGCGCCCCGGGGTGCTGCTCACCGTGACGGACGACGGTGTCGGCATCCCGGCCGGCGGGCGCCGCAGTGGTCTGCGCAACCTGACCCGGCGGGCCGAGGTGCTCGGCGGGGACGCCTGGCACGAGCCGGGTCCGTACGGGAAGGGGACGATGGTCCGCTGGACCGCCCGGCTCTGAGATTCCGGGACGTTATCGAACGGTCTGTGCCGATAGGGAGCCTTCCGCGCGGGGATCGGGCGCATGGTTGGTGTGCAGTCGGTGAAAGTTTAACGAGGGAGAACTTCCCGGCCAACGGAGCAAGTTGTGCAATTTCTTCCCTTCCGGCGTGCTCGTGTGCACACATAGCTTTACTCCCGTCTCGGAGGGAACCGGACTGGGGGAGCAGTGGACGCGTCGAGCCGCGGTCACACCGCAGCAGGGGCAGGTCGAGGGGGATTCCGGGTCGAACGGGCTCCCGATGGGCGGTACCGCTGGCAGCTCAAGGCGCCCAACGGCCGGGTGGTGGCGGTCAGCGCGGCCGGGTACGAAACGGCGGTCGAGGCCGAGCGCGGCTTCGACGGCTTACGCGCCGGCGCCGAAGCCCTGGTCGCCCGGATCACCCATGTCCGCGACGGCATCGGATGGATCTGGGTCGTCCCCGGCTCACGCGCGCTCCCCGAGGTGCGCTCCAGTCGCGCGTACGAGCGGTACGCGACCTGCCAGAACGCCTTCCGTCGTTTCGTGGTGCTGCTGGCCAAGCAGCCGGCTCCCGAACTCCCGGACCGCATCGCCCCGTTGAGACCCACCGATGTCCGTCGCTGAGCGGCGCGGTCCGCGCCTGCTGATCGTCCCCGCCGCCGACCGGTGCCTCGGCTGGACGCTGCGCGCCGCCAACGGGCGGCAACTCGGCGTCGGCGTCCGCACCTACCGCGGCGAGGACGAACTCGCCGAAGCGGTCAGAGAACTGATCATCGAGCGGGCGGCCCTGCGCTGTACCGTCGGGCAGTCCGAGGCCCGGCTCTGGGTCTGGACCGCCCACCTGCCGGTCCGCAGCACCCGCCCCGGCGCGGGCCAGGGCGGCCCGGTCGCCCGCAGCGCCCGCGGCTACCTCCGACGCGACCAGTGTCAGGCGGGGGTGGACGGCTTCCTGGCCGGGCTGCAGTGGGTCGGCCAGGAGCTGCGCCGCAACGGCCGGGACAGCCGCCGGCCCTGGTAGTGCCCCCGCCCGGCCCGCGGCGCCCGGTGCCCCCTCCCGGTGCGCCGCTCCGGTGTTGTTCCGTGCGGCCGGTCTCCGCCCGCGTCGGGTGATCCTGCCCGCGCCGGTCGTCCGCCCGCGCCGGGTGGTCCGCCCGCGCCGGGTGGTCCGCCCGCGCCGGCCTCCGTGCGCCGGACCGGCCGGCCCGTCCGTTCCCCCCGGTCCGGTGAAGCGCAGGTTTCCGGCAACCCCCCGAGCAGCCACCTGGAGAAGAACGTCACCGGCCTCCGACCTGCGGCTTTCCACCCCGCCGCGCCCGCGCTGACCAGTCACTAAACCTGTCCGAACCGATGAGTCGACAATCGCCGGCCACCGTCGACGGCCCTTCCGGGGGAACAGCCGTGCCCGACAGGATCAGCTCTGCCGGAGCGGCCGCCGCGGGTGCGGCCCACCGGCCCCGGGCCCCCAACCAGGGTCTGGGCAAGCGATGCACCTCTCTCCCACCGGAGGAACAGGAACATGCGCAAGACCGCTGCCAAGCTGCTCGCCATTGCCGCCATCGCCACCTCGGTCGCGACCGTCGCCGCCGGCACCGCCGTCGCCGACCCGACCGTGACCCCGGCCGCGCAGGACATCGTGAGCGTGGGCTCCGACACCACGCAGGCCGTGTCGACCCAGTTCTCGACCGACTACAACGCCTACCTGACCAGCATCGGCGACACCACGTCCCCGCGCTACTACAGCTGGGACGCCACGGGCTCGGCGAGCATCACGCCGAAGTCGGGCGCCTCCTCGATCGTCCGCCCGAACGGCTCCGGCGCCGGCATCACCGAGCTGAACACCGTGGGCTCCAAGGTCGACGTGGCCCGCTCCTCGCGTGCCCCGAAGGCCACCGACCCGGCCTCGGACATCTTCGTCGCGTTCGCCAAGGACGCGGTGACCTGGTCGGCCAACTCCGGTGGCAACGCCCCGGCGAGCCTGACCGCCGCCCAGCTCAAGGGCATCTACGACTGCACCATCACCAACTGGACGCAGATCAGCGCCACGCTGCCGAACGCCACCATCAAGCCCTGGCTGCCGCAGGCCAGCTCCGGCACCCGGGCCTTCTTCCTGACCGCGATCGGCAACCCGACCGTCGGCACCTGTGTCCAGGACGGCCCGGAGGAGAACGAGGGCGTCGACACCCGCCTGGCCGGTGCCAACACCGTCTTCCCGTACTCGGTGGCCTCGTACCTGTCCCAGACCGTGGGCGGCCACGCCACCCCGACCTCGGCCCCGGGCAGCCTGACCCTGCGCAACGTCGGCACCCTGGTGCCGGTCAACACCACCACCAACACCATCAACGCGCCGTTCGCCGCCTCCGCCTTCGGCCGCGTGGTCTACAACGTCGTGCGCAACGCCGAGTGGACCGCCACCGACGCCCACGGCACCGCGCTCCGCGCGATCTTCGGCCCGTCGGGCTGGATCTGCACGAACACCTCCGCCACCAACGACATCAAGGGCTACGGCTTCCTGCCGCTGCCCGCCGCCGCCTGCGGCAGCACCACCCACAGCTGATCACCCGCTGATCCGGCTCGCACCACCGCACCACCCGCTCCACTCGGCGGCCACGGGCTTCGGCCCGTGGCCGCCGGCCACACCCGCCCGACCCTTCGTACCCGCCGGAACCGGGCGGCCGGGCAGGAACGCCGCAGCGGCCCCTGGCCACCGCCCCTGGTCACCGACCGTGGTCACCGCCCACACCTGACCGAGACACTCCCCGGAGACGACCCATGCGCAGGTCACCCGCCAAGCTGCTCGCCGTCACCGCCCTCGCCCTCGGGACCGCCTTCGCCGGGACGGCCGCCGCCGACCCGCCCGTGGTCCCCGGGCCCCAGGACATCGTCTCGGTGGGTTCGCAGACCACCGGTTCGCTGCTCAGCCAGATCTCCGCCGACTACAACGCCCATCTGGCGAGCATCGGCGACACCACCTCGCCCCGGCTCCACAGCTTCGACTCGACCGGCCCCTCGCCGATCACGCCCCGGGTGGGCGCGCCGGCCATCCTGCGGCCGACGGCGGGCGGGGACGGACTGGCCGCGCTCAACCAGCCCGGCAGCGCCGTGGACTCGGACCGGATGGACCTGCCGCGCCAGTCCTCCACGCCCGCCGCCGACACCTTCGTCGCGATGGCGAAGGACGCGGTGTCCTGGGCGGCCAAGTCCGGCGGGAACGCGCCGGCCAACCTGACGACGGCGCAGCTGAGGAACATCTACCAGTGTGTCGTCACCGACTGGACGCAGATCGCCCCGACGCTGCCGAGCGCGACGATCAAGCCGTACCTGCCGCAGGCGAGTTCCGCGACCAGGGCGTTCTTCCTGGCCGCGATCGGCGTCAATGCCCCCGGGGCCTGCGTGACCAGCGGCCCGGGTGAGAACCAGGGCGTCGACCCGGTCCTGAACGACCCGAACGTGCTCATCCCCTACTCGGTCGGCCACTACCTCGGTCAGACGGTGGGCGGGCACAGCACCCCGGCGGACGCGGCCGGCCCGCTGACGCCGCGCGCGATCAACGGCGTCGTCCCGGTCAGCCCGACGACCAGCACGATCAACGCGCCCTTCGTCGCCGGCCCGTTCGGCCGGCTGGTCTGGAACGTCGTCCGGCAGGCGGACTGGACGAGCACCGGGGCCAAGGGCACGGCGTTGCGCGGAATCTTCGGCCCCAGCGGCTGGATCTGCACCAGTGAGATCGCCGTGATCAAGAGCTACGGCTTCCTGCAGCTCCCGAGCGCCGCGTGCGGATCGACGGCCTGACCGGCCGCTCACCCATCGACTTCGGCATCCTCCGCCCGCCGGGCAGTGCGGGAGGGGGCAGCCGTCGGGGCGGTCGAACGACCGCTCGCACCACCCAGCACAAGCTCTCACCTCTCCCAAGGAGTTCAGCATGACCCGTACCAACGCCCGCTTTGCCGCCACCGGCGCCGCAGTCGTCCTCGCCGTGACCGGTATGAGCGGTGCGGCTGCCGCCGACGCCGCCCCGGCGGCTCCGACCGGCAGCGCGGTGGTGCACGAGAACACCGCCTTCCTGAAGGACTCCGCCCTGAACGGCCTGGTGGTCATCCCGCTGCCCACGGCCACCCCGTCCTACGACTCCACCACGGGCTTCTCCACGTCCTTCCCGGTGACGGGCGGCGACGTCAACCTCCCGGGCTACTACGGCAACGTCCAGCTGGGCGGCAGCCTGCTCTTCGTCAACCTGTTCACCGGCAAGAGCGCGGTCTTCAAGCAGCTGGCGTTCAGCGCCGACGCCTGGGCGATCACCGGCGTCCCGGTCGGCGGCACCGCGCCGGTGGCGCTGCTCGACCCGGCCGGCACCACCGACATCACCCGCAGCGGCGCCACCCAGACGGTGACCGCCGCCGACCTCAAGGTCGACGCCGAGGGCGCGCAGTACGTGGACGCCAAGCTGAACACCACCTTCTTCAAGGCCGGCCAGTCGATCGGCAACTTCTCGCTGAGCTTCACCGCCGGCAGCTGACACCTGCCACCGGCTCGGTACTTCGGCGGGCCCGTGCGACGGCACGGGCCCGCCGTTCGTATATGGAGTTCCCAACTCCGCTACAGAGTCGTCACGTTGGGGCCTCGTACATCGGTACGACCGGATCCGGCCATGTAGGGCTGGCCGAATGGATGCGAACCGGAACCGCCGGCCTGCTCGCCGCCTGATCCACTCTCGCGCCGCGTCACGGCGGTGCGCGTTCGCACGGAGGTGCCCGACATGAGACTCCGACTACTACCCGATACGAGACGCGGGAGGTGGCGCCGGAGGTTGCCGTCGGTCGCACTCGTCTGGTCGGTGGTGGTGGCGCTCGGCGTGGCCCCCATCGGCCTGGGCGCGCTGACGCAGGCCCAGGCGGCACCCTCGTCCGCCGTGACCAAGCCCGGCCCCAAGGTGTGGGACCCGAGCACCTGGACGGACGGCGTCGAGGGCAGTGTGACGGTCGCTCAGACCCAGAACCTGTCCAACCAGGTGCTCCAGGTCTCCTGGAGCGGGTTCACGCCGACCGTCGACGCCTCGGGCACGCCGCTGACCGTCGTCACCAAGGGTGACAAGCAGGCGCTGTACGCCGTCCGGGTCTACCAGTGCCGCGGGGTCGACCCCAAGATCACGGACTGCTACGGCAGCAAGCTGTACAACGCGGACGCGGCCATGGGGTTCAACCAGAAGGCACCGGCGGAGGGCACCACCACGCCGGACTTCCCCTCCAACATGGCGATCGCGCCGACCGGGACCGACGGCTCGGGCGCGACCTCCATCGAGGTCTGGACGGCCACCCAGAGCCCCTCGCTCGGCTGTGACGCGACGCACCCGTGCTCCCTGGTGATCGAGCCCAACTACGGCGGCGACACCCAGGACCCGTACAAGGCGCGGAACGGCGCCGTCGACTGCACCGACCACCTCAGCGACGTGGACGGCTTCTTCAACACCGCGAGCGACGGCGGCCTGGAGGCCTACGCGGGGGCGTGGGAGGGCAACCAGTACGCCGGGTTCCAGGTCGGCGAGCAGTGCGCGTGGGACAAGCGGACGGTCGTCCCGCTGTCCTTCTCCCCCACCGCCGCCGACTGCGACAACCGGGCCGCGGACTTCAAGGCGGCCGGTCTGGAGATGGCCAACCGCGCTGTCCAGCAGTGGCGCACCGGCTTCTGCCTGGCCTCCTCGCCGCTCGCCTTCCAGTACTCCTCCTCCGGCGGCGAGCCGCAGGCCAGGGCGGCGTTCCTGGGCGGGTCCGCCGGGGTGGACGTCGCGCTGACCGCGTACCCCGACACCGCGACCCCGGCCCGGCCGTACGTCTACGCGCCGCTGGCGACCACCGGAATCTCGGTGGTGTTCCTCGTCGACGACCCGGACACCGGGCGTCAGTTCCAGCAGATGAAGCTGACCCCCCGGCTGATGGCCAAGCTGCTCACCCAGTCGTACGCGCCGCCGGGGAGCCCGGTCGAGTCGGTGAACGGCAACCCCAGCTGCATCTTCGCGGACCGGGACTTCCTGCAGTTCAACCAGCTCCCGGCGACCAGCGGCCTGAAGTGGCCCACGGCCTGCGCGCCGGCGACCTTCGAGCCGACCATCGTCGGCGGGACCACCGACCTGATCTACCAGCTGACCTCGTGGATCGTCTCGGACCCGGAGGCCGTCCGCTTCCTGGACGGCGAGGAGGACCCGTGGGGGATGCAGGTCAACTCCTTCTACCGGCGGGGCGCCTACTCCGGTTTCCCGGTGGACGCCATCCAGCCGCAGGACTTCACCGGGCCGACGGACGCCAGTGAGGCCGCCAAGCACGCCCGGCAGTACGAGTGGAACCCCGTCCTCGGCGGTCTCACCCAGGTCCTGCGCACCATCCTGGAGAACCGGTCCACCTGCCAGCAGTGGATGGCGGACCCCGCCACCGGCAACCACCTGAAGTGCGACCCGATGGCCCGCGGTGACCGCAAGCTTTTCGCCGTCATGGACAGCGCCCAGGCCAAGGCGTTCTCGCTCCCCGAGGCCGCCCTGCGCAACCCGGCCGGCAGCTTCGTCTCGCCGAGCACCAACGGCTTCCAGTCCGCGGTCGGCGACATGCCGACCGACGCCGCCACCGGCACCCAGCTGCTGCCCTACGGCGTCGCGGACACGGCCTTCTCCCGCGACACCCAGGCCTACCCGCTGACCACCGTCCAGTACGCGATGGTGCCCACCGGCGGGGTGGCCGACAAGGCGGCCGCGATCAGCCGCTTCCTGACCACCGTCGCCAACAGCGGCCAGGTCTACGGCATGGAGCCGGGCAAGCTCGCCCCGGGCTTCCTCAGCCTCACCGGGCCCCAGCGCCAGCAGACGCTGGACGCGGCGAAGCACGTGGAGACCCAGGACGCCAAGTGGCCGGGCAACCAGGTCGCTCCGCCGCCGACCACCCCGTCCGGCGGTGACGGCGGGACGACCGGCGGCACCGGCGGCACCGCCACCGGCGGCGACTCGGGCGGCGCCGGCACCACGACCACCACCCCGGTCACCGGCACCGGCGACACCTCCACCACCGGCGGCTCGTCCACCGGCGACACCTCCGCCACCGGTGGGACCGGCGGCAGCGGTGTCGGCGGGCTCGGCAGCACGGGCGGGCTCGGGACCACGGGCGGTACCGGTGGCGCGGCCGCCGGTGGCGCGGTGGCTCCGGCCGCCGCGACCGGCGGGGCCAAGCCCACCGCCTCGCCGGGTGCCTCGCCCGGTTCGCTCGCGGCCGCTCCGGTCGCCGCCGGCTCCCCGGCGGCCGACCGCGCCGGCACCGCCCGCCTGCTGCTGCCGATCGCGGTGATCGCCGGCCTGGTGCTGCTGATCGGCGGCCCCGCCGCGCTCTTCTTCGGCGGCACGCCCGCCGGTGAGCGCGCCGTCTCCGCCGTGGGCCGGACCTGGGCGCGGGTGCGCCGCCGGCCCTGACCCAGCAGTGGCAACGACCCGGCGGGGCCGCCGTTCCGGCCCCGCCGGGTCCTCCGTCCCGGGCGTCACGGCCCGGGGCCTCCCCTGTACCGAGTACTTCCGTACCGAGCGCGCCGGAGAGCAGACCATGACAGCCGCCGCCGAGCCCGCGGCACCGTACGCCGGGGCTCCACGTCCACCACAGCCCGATGTCCCCCGTGTCATCACCGCCCCAGCCACGCCCGGAGACCGGGTGTTCCGGGGGGCGCTGCGGGTGGCGGGCCTCTCCGTCTTCGCGATCATGGGGTTGATCGCGTTCTTCCTGATCCTGCGCGGCGCGACCGCGCTGCGCGAGGTGGGGTGGAACTTCCTCACCGAGCAGAAGTGGCAGACCCAGGCGCACAACTTCGGGATCGCCGCCGTCCTGCCGAACGGCCTGCTGATCGCGGTGATCGCCCTGGTGATCGCCGTTCCGGTGGCGCTCACCACGGCGATCTTCATCTCCGAGTACGCGCCGACCAGGCTGCGGGCGACCCTGGTCTCGCTCATCGACCTGATGGCCGCGATCCCGAGCATCGTCTACGGCCTCTGGGGGCTGTTCTTCCTCCAGCCGCGCATCATCGGCTTCGTCCGCTGGCTGACCAACCACCTGGGCGACGCGATCCCCTTCCTCAAGGTGCGCACCGGTGACATCGGGACCTCCTACACCTCCTCCACCTTCATCGCCGGGGTGGTCGTCTCACTGATGATCATCCCGATCGTCGCCTCGCTCAGCCGGGAGGTGTTCTCGCAGGCCCCGCAGGGTGAGCGGGAGGGCGCGTACGCGCTGGGCTCGACCCGGTGGGGGATGATCCGCGCGGTGGTGCTGCCGTTCGGCCGCGGCGGTGTGATCGGTGCGGTGATGCTGGGCTTCGGCCGGGCGATGGGCGAGACGATCGCCGTCGCGCTCATCATCTCGCCGAACTTCAAGGCCATCAGCCACATCCTGGAGAACGGCGCCAACTCGATCTCGGCGCTGATCGCGCTGCGGTTCGGCGAGTCGGACGAGCTCTCGCTCTCCGCGCTGATGGCGGCGGGCCTGGTGCTCTTCGCGCTCACCCTGCTGGTCAACCTGGGGGCCGGCTTCGTGATCAACCGGTCCCGCTCCGGCGCGTCGACGGCGGACTGACCATGGCCCACTCCGCCACCCGCCGCCCATTGCCGCTCCGCCGTGAAGGGACCGCCCGATGACCACCCTCGACCTGCCGCCGGCCACCGTGCCCGCGCCGGCCGAACCACCCGCGGCCGCCGCGGAGCCGCGCCCCGAGAAGCGGGTCCGGCTCGGGGGCTTCACCCGCGAGGACGTCCTGACCCTGGTCGGCTCGCTGGTCGGCTCGCTCGCCCTGGACTGGATGCTCTACGAGCGGATCCTGCCGTTCAGCGGCGCGCAGGGCTTCCTGCTCTGCTGGTACGCCCTCTTCCTGGTGGGCTACTTCGCCATCGGCCGCCTCCAGTGGAACCCGCTGATGGTCCGTGACCGGCTGGTCTCGGTGGTCGCCTGGAGCTCCGGCCTGCTGGTCGTCGCCCTGATCGCCGACCAGATCGGCTACGTCCTGACGCGCGGCTACCACGCGGCCCAGCACCTCAACTTCTTCACCCAGTCGATGGACCACACCGCCCCGCTCTCCCCGATCACCTCGGGCGGCGCGCTCAACGCGCTGGTCGGCTCGCTCGAACAGCTCGGCCTGGCCACGCTGTTCGCGGTTCCGCTGGGGATCGCGGCGGCGGTCTTCATGTCCGAGGTCGGCGGCCGGATGGCCCGGCCGGTGCGGACCCTGGTCGAGGCGATGACCGCGCTGCCGTCGATCGTCGCGGGCCTGTTCATCCTCGGTGTCGTGATCATCACCTTCGGCTTCGAGAAGAGCGGCTTCGCGGCCTCGCTGGCCCTCACCGTGATGATGATGCCGATCGTCACCAGGGCCGCCGAGGTGGTCATCCGGCTGGTGCCCGGCACGCTGCGGGAGGCCTCCTACGCACTCGGCGGCAGCCAGTGGCGGACGGTGTGGAACGTCGTGCTGCCCACCGCCCGGCCCGGGCTGGTGACGGCCGTGGTGCTCGGCATGGCGCGCGGGGTCGGCGAGACCTCCCCGGTGCTGCTGACCTCGGGCTTCACCTCGCAGTTCAACGGCAACCCGTTCAGCGAGCACCAGGTCTCGCTGCCGCTGTACATCTGGAACTACGTCAAGCAGCCGTACCCCGACATGATCGCGCGGGCCTTCGCCGCCGCGCTGACCCTGATGATCGTGGTGCTCGTCCTGTTCGTCACCGCCCGCGTCGTCGGCGGCCGCAAGCCGGGCCAGCTGACGCGCCGGCAGAAGCGCCGGATCGACCGCGCCGCCACCCGCGTCGAGGACTCCGCCCGGGGTCGGGACCGGGGATCCGCCCGGCCCGCCGCCGTGGCCACCGCCCGTACCGCCGCCCGGCCCGCCACCGCGGCCACCGCCCTCGGGGAGCACTGATGTCCCGCCCAACCACCCTCAGTACCAGAGGAGTTCCCATGTCGTGGGAGGCCGCAAGCCGCCCCGTGGCACGCACGTTCGCCGTGTTGCTGTCCCTGATCCTCGCCGCGGGCTCCCTCCTCCTGGGACAGAGCACCCCCGCCTTCGCGGCCACCGCGCTCAACGCCGACGGCTCCAGCTGGGCCGGCCCGGCCATCGACCAGTGGCGGCAGGACGTCGCCCCGCAGGGCATCCAGATCAACTTCAACCCGATCGGTTCGGCGGCCGGCCGCAACCAGTGGAGCATCGGCCAGGACGACTTCACCGCCTCCGACGTGCCGTTCCGCTCGCAGGCCGACACCGGCCTCGGCCAGGCCGGCCAGGCCGGCGGCTCCGGCAAGGCCGAGAACCCCCGGTACGGCTTCTCCTACGTGCCGATCACCGCCGGTGGCACGACCTTCATGTACAACCTGGTCGTCGCCGGCAAGCAGGTCCGCGACCTGCGGCTGTCCCCGCAGACCGTGGTCGACATCTTCACCAACAAGATCACCAACTGGAACGACCCCAAGATCACCGCGGACTACGGCAAGGCCCTGCCGAGCCTCCCGATCACCCCGGTCGTCCGATCCGACGGCTCCGGCGCGACCGCCCAGTTCACCCGCTGGATGAGCCACACCCACCAGGCGCAGTGGGACGAGTACTGCAAGAGCGTCAACGGCGTCAGCTGCGGCGACTACACCGAGTTCTTCCCGCCGTCGGGCCGGATGACCGCGCAGAACGGCTCCGACGTCGTGGCCGGCTACATCAAGGCCCCGTCCGGCCTCGGCACCATCGGCTACGACGAGTACGCCTTCGCCAAGCGCAGCAACTGGCCGGTCGTGAAGGTGCTCAACCCGGCCGGCTTCTACACCCTGCCGACCGCCTCCAACGTCGCCGTTGCGCTCACCGCCGCCAAGATCCGCGGCGTGGACGACAGCACCGCCGCCGACGACCCGGACTACCTGCAGCAGAACCTCGACGGCGTCTACACGATGAACGACCCCAGGTCGTACCCGCTCTCCAGCTACAGCTACCTCATCGTGCCGCGCGCCGGGGCGGCGCTCCCGCCGCCGCCGCGCTTCACCAACGACAAGGGCAGCGCGCTCAGCCGCTTCCTCGCCTACGTGCTCTGCGAGGGCCAGGGCGAGGCGGACGGCCTCGGTTACTCCCCGATCCCGCGCAACCTGGTCCGCGGCGGACTGCTGCAGACCCAGCACATCCCCGGCAACGCCAGCCCGGTCGACGCCAACACCCTGGCCAACTGCGCCAACCCGACCTTCAACTCGGCCGGCCGGCTGACCGTGCTCGACAACGCCCCGCAGCCCAGCCCGTGCGACGCCAAGGGCACCCCGCTGGACTGCACCGTCCAGGGCGGTCAGGCGGTCAAGAGCGGGTCCGGCTCGGGCTCCGGCACGGGCGGCTCGGCCACCGGCGGCACCGGCGGTACCACCGGCGGGACGGGCGGCAGCGCGAGCGGGGGGACGGGGAAGACGCCCACGGCGGGCGGTACCGGCAGCGGAGCGTCCGGCGGCACCGGCGGCACCGGGGGCACCGGTGGCGCGGCGGGTACCGGGGGCACCGCGGGCGGCACCGGTGGCGCCGCCGACCAGCCCGGCGCGGTCGACCCGGCCGCGGGCACCGGCGCCGAGGGCGACCAGGCCGCGGCCGAGGACGTCGTCGACCCGCAGACCGGCCAGGTGGTCGCGCGCGGCCGCAGCACCGCCGCCGGGGAGGTCACGGCCAACGTGGTCGCCGTCGACGGGCGGCCGGACGACTGGATGCTGTCCACCCTGACCGCGCTCGAACTCCTCGCCGTCGTGCTCGTCCCGCCGCTGCTCGGCCGCCGCCTGCTGCGCCGCCGCAACTCCGCCGGCGGCCGGTCGTGACCGCCACGGCGCTGGAGAAGCCGGCGCCCCCCGCCCCGGACATCCCGGCCGAGCCGGCCTCCGCCGCGCCCGACCCGGACCCGAAGGCGGCCGGGGGCGGCCCCGGCGCCGCCCGACCGGCCAGACGGCGGTTCCTCCAGGCCGCCTGGGCGGTCAGCCTGCTGGCGGCGCTCACGATGGGATTCGTCGGGTACCTCTTCACGCTCTCGCACCTCCAGCAGCAGCACTACCAGTCGACCGCGTTCAAGACCTTCCGGGACCAGCTGGCCAAGGCGGTCGCCCCGACCGGCGGCGCGGCCGACGGGGACCCGGTCGCCCTGCTCGACATCCCGGCGATCGGCCTGCACCAGGCCGTCGTGGTGGAGGGCACCACCGGCCGGGACCTGATGCGCGGGCCCGGCCACCGCCGGGACACCGCGCTGCCCGGGCAGACCGGGGTCGCGGTGGTGTTCGGCCGCGGCGCGACCTTCGGCGCGCCGTTCGCCGAGCTGTCCAAGCTCCGGGTGGGCGACAAGATCGAGGCGACCACCGGCCAGGGCAAGTTCACCTACACCGTCAACGTGTACGGCGACGCGGACCACCCGATCAGCGACCCGGTCCGCAACCGACTGGTGCTGGTCACCGGAGACTCCGACTGGATCCCCGGCTCAACGGTGCTGGTCGGCGCCCGGCTGGACGGCGACCCGGAGGTCAACCCGGGCGGCCGTCCCGCCACCGTCCCGTACGACAAGGCGCTGGCCGCGGACAAGGGCGCGCTGGCCACGCTGCAGCTGTGGGCGCTCGGGCTGCTGGGCGCGGTGATCGCCGCGATCCTGCTGGCCCGGATCTGGCGCCGCTCGGCCGCCTACCTCAGCATCGCGCCGGTGATCGCCGCGATCCTCTGGGCCGTGTACGAGAACGCCGCCGCCCTGCTGCCCAACCTCTACTGAAGCGCGCCCGGAGGACCGAACCGATGACGGACGTACCGATGACCGACGCACCCCTGCTCGACCAGTTCAGCCGGCACGACGGGGGCGGCTCCGCGGCCGAGACCACGCTGACGCTGCCGCCCGTGCCCGACGCGGCCCCCTACGACGCCCCGCTGGCCGGGCTGGAGACCCGTGACGTCTCCGCCTGGTTCGGCTCGCACAAGGTGCTGGAGCGGGTCTCGCTCGCCATGCCCGCCGGGGAGGTCACCGCGCTGATCGGCCCGTCCGGCTGCGGCAAGTCCACCTACCTGCGGATCCTCAACCGGATGCACGAGATGGTGCGCGGCGCCGCGCTCGCCGGTGAGGTGCTGCTGGACGGCGACGACGTGTACCGGCCCGGCCGCCGGCCGGCCGAGGTGCGCCGCCGGATCGGGATGGTCTTCCAGCGGCCCAACCCGTTCCCGGCGATGTCCATCCAGGACAACGTCTCCAGCGGGCTGAAGCTGGCCGGCATCAAGGTGTCCCGGGACGAGCGCGAGGAGCTGGTGGAGAGCAGCCTGCGCCGGGCCGGGCTCTGGGACGAGGTCGCCACCCGGCTGCACACCCCGGGCGGCGCGCTCTCCGGTGGCCAGCAGCAACGTCTGTGCATCGCACGGTCGTTGGCGGTCTCGCCGGACATCCTGCTGATGGACGAGCCGTGTTCGGCGCTCGACCCCACCTCCACCCGGCGGGTCGAGGAGACCATCGCCGAGCTGCGCGGACGGCTCACCATCGTGATCGTGACCCACAACATGCAGCAGGCGCAGCGGGTGTCGCAGTCCTGCGCGTTCTTCCTGGCCACCCACGACACCCCGGGGCGGATCGTCGAGGCCGGGCCGACCGAGCAGCTGTTCACCAGCCCGCGGGACCAGCGGACCTCGGACTACGTCAACGGCCGCTTCGGGTAATCGGACCGCCGGGCGGGGCCGGGCCGGGGCGGGAGGTCACCGCCCCGGCCCTTCGCGCGTGCGGGCCCTGTTCGTTCCCGGGCCTCGCACGCGCCGGTTGCCGGGCGGTCCGCCGGCTCAGCGGCCGACGAACCGCTCCAGCACCGCCGCCACGCCGTCCTGCTCGTTGCTCACCGTGTGCAGCGGCACCGCCGCCAGCACCTGCGGATGCGCGTTGGCGACGGCGTACGCCGTCCCCGCCCAGGCCAGCATCTCCAGGTCGTTCGGCATGTCGCCGAAGGCCACCACCTCGCTCCGGTCGATCCCGCGCCCGGCGCACCAGCGGGCCAGCGTGCTCGCCTTGGTGACGCCGGGCGCGCTGATCTCCAGCAGCGGGATCGGCGCGGACCGGGTGATCTCCGCCAGGTGCCCGGCCGCCTCGCGGGCCACCGAGAGCAGCTTGTCGGGGTCGAGGTCCGGGTGCTTCGCCAGCAGCTTGAACAGCCCGTGCACCGCGCCGCCGGCGCCGAGCAGCTCCTCGGCCGGGCCGATCGGATGGTTCTCGTCCTGGCCCCACATCCGCACCTCGTAGCCGGGCTCGCGGGCGAACCCGGCCGGGTACTCGAAGGCGAACGCGGTACCGGGCAGCTTCGCCCGCAGGGCCGCCACCACGGCCAGCGCGGCCTCCGCGTCGAGCGGGAAGGACTCCAGCAGCTCGCCGCGCCGCACGTCCACCACCGCGCCGCCGTTGGAGCAGATCGCCACGCCGTGGCCGCCGATGTGCCGGCTGACCTGCTGCATCCAGCGCGGCGGCCGACCGGTCACGAAGACCACCTGGACCCCGGCCGCCTCGGCGGCCGCCAGCGCGGCGGCGGTGCGCTCGGAGACGGTGCCGCCGGCGCACAGCAGCGTGCCGTCCAGGTCGGTGGCGATCAGGCGGGGGGCGGTGCGGGGAGTGGTCACCGGTCCATCTTCGCCTACCGCCGTCGGGAGGTCACCGCCGCGACGGCGACCTCCCGACGCCGGCCGGGTCCGGCTGACCCCGGGCGACCCGCAGGGTCAGCCCGACGGTGTGCAGCATGCCGCTGGAACTGGAGGAGGAGCCGCCAGTCCCCGTCGGCCGGCAGCTCGGCGTGGCAGGACGGCACCCGGGCCGCCGGTGCTGCCCGCCTCGGCCCGCCTCTGCGGGTGGAGGTGGGCGAAGGCCTGGTTCCCGGCGTGGAAGGCGGTCAGATGGGCGAAGGTCTCCGGGTACGGCTGGAGGTCGGTGACCGGCTTGCCGTCCCGGCTGACGGTGACCTTCAGCTCACCCGCCCGCCGCCGCCCCGGCGCCTCCGCGCCCACGGGTGCGCCCGCCCTCTGCCGTCGCGGGCCAGGCAATACCCCCGGGCCGTATTCGATCGCCGTAGGCGCCCGCCCGCGCGCCCTGTTTCGGCCCCCGAGCCGTCCTTTCCGGCCGTTTCGCCACTCCCCGGGGTGTCCCGCTTCCCCAGCGCGGGCATGACTGTCCTCGGCAACCCCGTCGGCAGGAAGAGCCATGCGAACTCGCCACGCCCAAGACGAGCGCCCACCGACCACCACGCCGGACGCCCCGCGCGAGACGCGCGACCCGGTCCTGATCGGCGACATCATCCTCGACACCCTCGCCGACCTGGCCCGCCGCACCGCCCCGGCCCCGATCCCGCACGTCCCCACCCAGCGCACCCGCGCGCACCCGTGACCGACGCCGGCCGGCCGCTCCCCTCGGAGCGGGCGGCCGGCGGGGCGGGGGGGCGCAGCCCCCTTTGGCGGGGGCCGCCGTTGGGGTACGCCCGATATCACCC